>NZ_JADPKG010000091.1:0-1870 GCF_023073875.1 Bradyrhizobium sp. 154 | reverse complement strand
CCGCAAAGCTGCCGCCCGAACCGTCGATGCGGTCTGCGCCGCAATCGGCCACGCACTCGATGCCTTCACCGCCGACGAATGCGCCAATTACCTCAAAAACTCAGGCTATCGAACTTAATGCCATCACGCTTTAGCGCTCTACTCCCTCACACAATGCGCAATCAGCCTCTCCACGAACCCCGCGCACTTCTCCAGCTCCGCCATCTCGACGAACTCGTCCGGCGTATGCGCCTGCGCGATGGATCCCGGGCCGATCACTACCGAGGGAATATCGGCCATGCTGGCGAACAGGCTCGCCTCGGTGCCGAACGCGACCTTGGCGTGATCGTTGCGCCCCGCAAGGCTCTTGGCCAGCGTGACGATGGCGGCGTTGGCGGCCGTGTCGAGCGCGGGATAGTCGAGGATTTCCTCGAACCCGATGCCGCACTCCGGATGCTGTTTCTTCATCGCGGGCTCGAGCTCGGCCTTGGCCCAGGCGACGATCGCATCGGTCACCTCTTTGGACTCGGTGATGCCGATGCCGCGGCATTCGAAATCCACCGTGCAGGTATCCGGCACGATGTTCAGCGCGGCGCCGCCATGCACGATGCTGGTGAGCAGCGTCGAGTGCGGAACGTCGTAAAGGCTGTCCGTTGATCGCGCGGCCGCGAGTTTTACCGCGCGACGACGGATTTCGGTGATCAGTTCTGCGGCATATTCGATCGCGTTGACGCCGTCGGGCGCGATCGAGGAATGGCGGGCGAGGCCGCGAAACGTGGCGCGGACACCGTGCTTGCCTTTGTGGCCGATGATGACCTTCATCTCGGTCGGCTCGCCGACAAAGCAGCCGAGCGGTTTTACGCGTTTCTTCGCCACCTCGCGCAGCATCGGCCGCACGCCGACGCAGCCGATCTCCTCGTCATAGGAGATCGCCAGATGAATCGGCGTCTTGAGCTTCGCCTCCACGATCTCCGGCACCATCGCGAGGCACACCGCGACAAAGCCCTTCATGTCGGTGGTGCCGCGGCCGTAGAGCCTGCCGTCACGCTCGACGAGCTTGAACGGATCGTGGCTCCAGTCCTGGCCGACCACGGGCACGACATCGGTGTGGCCCGACAGCACCAGGCCGGGACGGTCCTCCGGTCCAATGGTGACCCACAGCGAGGCTTTCTCGCCGGTCTCATCGACGATGCGCTCGCACTTGATGCCGAACGTGGCGAGATAGCTTTCGATATGGGTGATCAGAGGCAGGTTGGTGCGGTCGCTGACGGTGTCGAAAGCAACGAGGTCGGCGAGCAGCTTGCGGATGCGGTCGGGTCTTGAGCTTGGCATTTTAAGGATCTTGTCAGGAGATTGCGGAAGCCGAGGCAGCTTGCAGGAACCATACCAGCGCGGCGGCGGGATGGGCAAATGCAGCCACAATGTCATTCAGGGCTTGCGACGTCGTCGCCCCGGAATGACGAGGGGAAGGCTACAAGGTCTTGTGTTGCCTGACGGGCAAAACACGCCAGCCGTGGGTCAACGCGCGCCATCCAAAACATTCCGCTTTACCGAAATTCGGAAATCGCGTATGTGTCGCGGCAACCCGGCCCAGGCAAGAGGGGCGTATCGCGATCGTCACGACACGCGGGCCGGGCGGCGGTGGACGCAGGTTACATCGGCGCCAAGGGTTTCGCAGGGCGGAGAGCCGTGAGCGAAGAGCCTCGCGCACTCGACCGGTGTGATCGGCGTACGGCAAAATCGTGTGGTCCTGGCGCCCGGGGTCTGTGCGCCAAGTCTTGCGGTGATGTGAGCGGCCCAACCGGACCGCGGCATCAGCCATCGGCAAGGCGACGGGGGCAATAGTGCATCGCTCCCCGAGGAGCAACTGTGTTGAAGTAGACCGGTGATC
>NZ_JADPKG010000127.1:0-1964 GCF_023073875.1 Bradyrhizobium sp. 154 | reverse complement strand
CTGGCTCTACGTCGCAGCGGTGATCGACCTGTTCTCACGCCGGGTGGTGGGTTGGTCGATGAGCGCCGCCATGACAGCTCAGTTGGTAACCGATGCCCTACTGACGGCCGTCTGGCGACGCGGCAAGCCGGACGCATTACTGCACCACTCCGACCAGGGCAGCCAGTACACCAGCGAGCAGTTCCAGCGCCTGATGGCCGACCAGGGTATCGTCTGCAGCATGAGCCGCTCCGGCAACGTCTGGGACAATGCAGCGATGGAGAGTTTCTTCTCCTCCCTCAAGACCGAACGCACCGCCAACAAGATCTACCGCACCAGAGATGAGGCACGCGCCGACGTGTTCGACTACATCGAAAGGTTTTACAACACGACCCGCAGGCACTCGACCATCGGCTATCTCAGCCCGGTTGAGTTCGAGCGCAAGGTGGGATTAGCTTAACCTGGTGTCCATCAAACCGGCAGCAGCTCACACAAAATGTCGAGACGATTCACTCAGAGCGTCGAGCTTGCTAGGTCACTCTGCGGGAGTAGAGCAGCTCCTGAAAATGCGGCGGCTCTTTAAGAGTATTCCCCTCCCTAGCCATTCGTCTCGCCGAACGGCGCACAGTGAGCAACGCGCTCGGTGTCGCGCTGCCATGTGCTTCACGCGTATGCAGCTTAGCGATCGGTCGACAACTTGAGATACTTCCTATGGAGAGTGATCGGTGATTTTGAACCGTCAAGTATCACGCGTACGGCATCGCAATAGGTGCTTGAACTAACAACGGTACCCCGCTTGCTCGCTAGGCGCGGGCCAGCTGCATCGATGACCGTGATACGCCCTCCGATTCTGACTTCCGCGTTTAACGACGGACGTCCCGTTCCCCGCGCTTGTTGATGATCGGCCATTCGATCCTCACAGGATAATGAACGGCGATAGCCGCGCTGCTGTGAGCCGCGACCGATCAGAAGACGTCTTCTTTCGCTCGCTTCACTGCAGGCGCCTTCGGGATGTGAACCTGCCATTGGATAAGCCCCCCGCCCGATCAGAGTGCTTCTAATACCGGTAATACTCGCCAACTCTTGCCCGCCATAGTGCTTCAAAAGTGACGGGTTCAGGTGGTGCCCACGCTTGCGAATCCAATGCATTCCTTGGCGTGGCGGCTGTATTTTCGTTTGAAAACGTTTGCACAACGTCCTTGGTCCACTCCAACGATGACTTTGAAAGCATGGGCTTGCCTTCGTACCAGCATTTTCGTCCGTCAATGATGCGGTAGGACCACAAACGCCCCTGCGGGTTCGACGGCATCGCGGCGCTGCATTGCTGTTTCGCTTGCGCCTTCGCGATCTCAACTGCCGAGAGTCCGCCAAGGCATGCGACTAAGCTGATTGTTGCAAGCGGTTTTTTCATTTGCCAACGCTGCTGTAGTCGAATTCAAGGACTACGAAATTGAGGCATTCTGGGAACATCGATGAGCTTGGCGTACATACGTTCGTTTCCGCGGGCCAAGACTGAAAGGAATCTTGGAGGATCAGCTGCGCTTCGCTGATCGGCATGAACATTTATTGTAACTGCGTCACTGCTTCTGCCCGCGCCCGAAGCTCACGATCGTATAAATGGAAGAAAAGAAGGTGTTTTCTGGAATATCCCCATTTTTCTTCAGTTTAATTATCACATTTTATTTCAACTGGGGGCACCCCCACGTGTTCGGCGGAAGTAGAGGGCATGTTCGGACGGCGACGACCACCGCGCTCGCGGGGATCGCGGTCCCAAAGTTTGGTCGAAAAGGGCCGATTTTGTTGAAAAAGGCGGCAGTTGCGACTCAAGGATAGCAGTGATTCAGTCTGTCTAATTGGCAGGGCTGAAGATCATGATGGGGCATCGGCAAGTCGAACAGGCTGCTTTGTTCTATGAGTTCTCGCTCGAGAAGCATATTCCCGCCGACCATCTCTTGAGATCGGTCGACAGGTTTGTCGATCTGCAA
>NZ_JADPKG010000021.1:0-195371 GCF_023073875.1 Bradyrhizobium sp. 154 | reverse complement strand
ATCAGTGCAGGCTGGGTTCACCGCAGCCATGTGCATCTTTGATCCGATGTCGATGGCGGCCGCGCCGACATTGACCGGCTTCAGCTCCGGGCGGTCACCAGTCGTCCTCTTGGGCATAAGCGGGTCCTCCATTTAAAAATGGGCAGGAGGGTCAGGGTTATGCCAATCGTCATCTTCCTAATCGGGATCGCCGCCGGAGCAGCGTCACCACTCCCAAGTCCGCATGCACCCATGGACCACGTTTTTTAACGGGGATTCTGCCTCCAATAAGCTGACGGCCGCTACCCTCCTAGCCAAGAAGATAGCACAAGGCTGTTTCTACCCCGCGCAGGCGCGCCACAACGCTGGACAGTTTTTTAGGATATCCCGCTCGGCCTTCAGCTTGGCGACCTCACGGCGCAGCCGCTCGATCTCTTGCTGCTCGGGCTTCATTTGCCCGTGGCCGGGAAACGCCTGCACCGGATCGGAGCCGAACTCTTTCACCCATTTGCGCAGAACGTTCTCATGAACATCCAGGTCGCGCCCGGCCTGCGCCACCGACACCCCACGCTCCCTAACCAGCTTGACCGCCTCGATCTTGAACTCGCGACTGAACTTCCGTCTCTTCATCGCCCACCTCCGGCTTCATGAAACACCTAATCCTGGTGTCCATCAAACCGGCAGCAGCTCACAGAGAGGGTCGCTACGCTCGATCTAAATCGACAAGATATGGACCAAGTCTCCGGTCTGAGCTTGGATAGCTCCGTTTCCATAGATGACAATCTCGGCTTCGTCAGCTCTGCGAACTGTCAACTTGGCGGTCGAGGAGCAAAGTGGGAGGCCGTTCGATGTAATCGTGGTCAAGTCATCACGAACCCAGTCCTCTTTGCACAACTCGAGCGCTTCCCGGAAGTTCTCGAGAAAACAGTCATTGACACTCACTTTCATCAGCGCAGCCGCGGTTCGCAATCCGTTCTCGGTTACCGACTTGTTCTCACTCGTTGCCCGGCGCTGGCCTGTTTTAACCCCTAGTGGCCTGATTTGAATTTCGCAGTGGCCTGTTTTGTTCTATGCGACTTTTGACGTGTATGTTCCAGCGGAACATCCGGGGCGGCATGTACATTAATGGATTGGGAAAGGATGGACCAATTCGGGAGGTTGGCCATGGGCATCGAGCGTATGCGACCGCCGAAGTACTGGCGAATGCGAGCG
This sequence comes from Bradyrhizobium sp. 154, assembly GCF_023073875.1. NCBI lineage: Bacteria > Pseudomonadati > Pseudomonadota > Alphaproteobacteria > Hyphomicrobiales > Nitrobacteraceae > Bradyrhizobium > Bradyrhizobium sp. 154. The sequence goes on along the minus strand of NZ_JADPKG010000021.1, from coordinate 194,180 downwards.
GAGGAGTTTCGTACCAAGGCTGATAACTGCGAGTTTCCAGAGACGAGGGAGAGCCTCCGTAAGGTCGCCAAGACTTACGAAGTCCTCGCTAGCCGCGCCGAGAAATCCGACCCGTGCAGGACCTAGCAGAGTAGGGCCGCCTCAGTTGGCGGCCTCTTTTCTTATCTAAATCAGGTTCCTCAAACGGAAGCTGCAACGTGTCACCCCGACGCGGCAATACCTGATCCACCATGTGCAGGAATCGCTGCCAACCGAAACCGTTCGCAATGGCGAGCCGCTGAAACATCATCAAACTGTGCAGGTGCTGCGCCAGCATGGGGTCGCCAACATCCTCCGTAAGCCATTGATGCATTTTATTCGGGCGATGTCCTTTTTCATTGTTCGGAGTCTTGACGCGCAATTCCCTCAGTAGCCCCGGGCTAGGCGCTCGAACAGAAGATTGTTTGTGTATGTCCAACAACGCTATAGCGGTTTTTAGACATGCGGGGCCACTTCCAGCCCTTTAGTTTGTAAATGTTCTCGTAGAACTCATCCGGGAACTTCTTCACCCATGCGGCAAGCTCTTTTCGGACAATGATTGCCAAGTATTCTTGCAGAGCATTTTGCGGGCGAACTTTCTCGTAGCCAGTTGCCTCATCGATCAGCGCAACGACCGCAGTATGCGCGAGGGCGCGGGTAAGAATTTCCGCCTTTTGAGCTTTAGCGAGTTGCTGCTTTTGCAGGGCTCCCGCCTCTCTCGCACGCAGCCAGGTGTCGCAGACTGCGACCAGGCACCCCGCCCGCAGCGGCCAAGCGTTGGCTGACGCCTAGGTCGACCAGGCTCGATGGGCACTCAGGCAGTCGGCTTCAGAAGCTGCGAGATCGCCGTAACCAGTTGCGACGGCGCGAACGGCTTTCCGATGAGGATGCTGTTCGGCACGCCTTAGGACTTCCACTGCTCGGCGTGTCCGCCGATCATGTAGATCACCGGAAAATCGGGATCGATCTCGCGGATCCCGGGCGAGGAGCCGGCCCTCCAGCCCCGGCGCCGATGCCGACGTCCGTCAGCACTGCACGATATCTGGAGCGGTCGTCGCGAAACCGAGAAAGCGCCTCTTGCCCCGAGTGCGTGACGTCCGCCTTCGAACGCGCCATCCGATAGAGCTCCCTGCACAGGTTGCTGGATCGTGGATTCGTCCTCGACACCAGAATGGAATGGCATCGGTCACGCACGGCTCCGAAAACAACCCGAAATGGACTATCCGCCGGCGGCCTCGGGCGCGTCGTCACTGGTAGCGTCTCGAGGTCGTTCGGCCTGCTCCTTCAGGTCGGCTGCCTTCCCGACCACTCCGGCCGTGACCCCCAGATCAGCGACCGCGTTCGAAAACCTGAGCAGGGTCGTCGAGCCGCGCCTGGAGCCTTTCATCGGCATCACCTATCGCCCTCACAGCGAGCTGCAAAGCCATCACGCGGAAGCGTCATTACCCTAGCAATTCGATGCGTTTCGTGGCTGGACGGAACGCACGCCCTCGCCGGGAACAAGCGGCAATCATGCCGGTTGTGATCCGCGGGCGTCAGCTTACTCCCTGACGCCTTTTTGCATAAGGTGCCGCCGCAGCTGTGGACGGGAAGATTGCTCGATCTCTGGTACAAAAATGCCGTCATCTACAGCCTGAACGTCGCCACCTACAAGGACGGCAACGGCGACGGCATCGGCGACTTCGCAGGGCTGATCGAGCAATTGGATCATATCGCCCAGCTGGGGGTAACTTGCCTGTGGCTGCTTCCGTTCTATCCCAGCCCGGGGCTGGATCACGGCTACGACGTCACTGATTACTACAATGTGGCGCCGGCCCTCGGCACGCTTGGTGACTTTGTCGAGTTCAGCCATCAGGCGAGACTCCGCGGATTGCGGCTGATCGTCGACTTGCCGATCAACCATACGTCGGAGCAGCACCCGTGGTTTCAGCAGGCGCGAGCCGACCCTGCGTCGCCCTATCGCAAATACTATGTATGGGCGAACACGGAGCCGGAGAACAGCGCAGACGGGATTGTGTTCCCTGGCTTTCAATCCAGTGTCTGGACCTACGACCTGCGCGCCCGAGCCTGGTACTATCATCGCTTCTATCAATATCAGCCCGACCTCGACATCACCTGCCCCGCCGTTCGCGAGGAAATCTTCAAGATTCTCGGCTTCTGGCTGGAGCTCGGTGTATCCGGTTTCCGGATCGATGCCGCCCCGTTCGTCGTCGAAGAGGTCCGTCCGAACCGATCGCCGAAACGTCACTACGAGTTCTTTGGCGAAATGCGCGACTTCCTGTCGTGGCGCAAGGGCGACTCGGTGCTGCTGGCGGAAGCCAACGTGCGCGCCTCCGAACTCCCGAGATATTTCGGCGACGGCTCGCGCATCCACATGCTGTTCGCCTTCCTGGTCAATCAGCACCTGTTTCTGTCGCTTGCGGAAGAGCGAGCCGAGCCGCTGCGGCAATGTCTGACCACACTTCCGAAGCTGCCGCAGTCCGCCCAGTGGGCCCAGTTTCTGCGCAACCATGATGAGTTGGACCTGAGCCGCCTGCCACCCGAGCAGCGCGATCAAGTGTATGCGGCGTTTGCGCCAGAACCGAAAATGCAACTGTACGGACGCGGCATTCGCCGCCGCCTCGCGGGCATGCTGGGCAATGATCGCCGGCGGATCGAGCTGGCATTCAGCCTCCTGTTCAGTCTTCCGGGCACGCCGGTCATCTATTACGGCGATGAATTGGGAATGGGGGACGATCTCAGCCTGCCCGAACGGTGGCCGGTTCGAACGTGCATGCAATGGACCGACGATCCCAACGGCGGATTCTCGACGGCACCGAACGACCGTTTGCTGCACTCGGCGATCACCGATGGCGAGTTCGGTTCGAAGCAAGTCAACGCCGCCGCGCAGCAGCGCGATCCGAATTCACTGTTCAACTGGCTGCGTCGGCTCACCGAGATGCGGAAAACTTGCCCGGAGATAGGTTGGGGCGATTGCAACTTGCCGCAAGCCGCCTCCTCGTCAGTCCTGGTGCAGCATTATATGCTGGAAGGAAAATCCGTGCTTGTCCTGCACAACCTTGGGCCGGGCGAATGCACGACGGTACTTCACGAGCTTTCGGGCGGCCACAAGCTGATCGATCTTTTCGGAAATCGAGTCTACCCCGCGAAAGGCACCCCTGCCGGCGAGATCGAACTCGACGGCTATGGCTATCGTTGGTTTCGGATCGACTCTGGCTGATGCGATCGCGTCCTTAATCCATCGTCGGGCTACCGGGCATAAAGATGCGGATCTGAGCCCGGCAGTCGCGGTGAGCGGAGCGCTTCGCCGCGCGTGACTCTGCGCTCACCCTCTTGGGGCCGCGACAACCTTAGCCCTCGCCTCGCATCGCGCCCGCAAGTCCTCCAGTTCGTCGGCGGAGAGATGCTCAATACCGACGAAGGAATTCTGGGCGGTACCGGTCCGGATGAGTTCGTCCAGCTTCACCTGTATGGCTGCGCTGTCCCGGTTCTGCGAGTTTTGGATCAGGAACACCATCAGAAACGTTACGATAGTCGTGCCGGTGTTGATGACGAGCTGCCAGGTGTCGGAGAACCGGAAGAGAGGTCCGGTAACCGCCCAGATGACGATGGCCGCGCAAGCCAGGACAAACGTGGATGCGCGTCCAGCCGCCTGCGAGGCTGTATTGGCAATCGAGGCGAAGAACCGCGGATGTCGCTCGGGTCCGTGCTGGCTTTGCCGCATGCTGTACACCTTTCTGTTTTCCTAGACGCCCCTCGATGCGGGCAGGCGTACCGACAAACGTGCAGTCCCGCCGCGGTTGCAGCTCCTCTAAACGCGTCGTTTGGTATCGGAAGGATTCTGCTAGGCGCATGGCCCCGGCGGCGTAGAGTTGACGTACTGAGCGGCATCAGTGCGTGTCCTGGAATGACAAACCCTGCAGCGGCCGATTGCCGCCGGGCCGGTTACGTTGGGAGCCGGATCGGTCAACGACCGAGCCGCCCCTGGACCTTCTTGGGGCTGCTGCCGAACTTCTTCACCGCCTTCTTCACTGCCGCCTTCGAGCGCCCAATTTTCGCGGCTTCGTAGCGGACTTCGTAGTCCTGTCCGCCCGCCACGCGGGCGCGATCCTGGTTGCGGCCCGGCTCGTCTGCTTCTTCGCTTTTTGGCATCAGTAGAGTCCTCCTGCTTCGCCAGCGCAGGAAGAAATGCCGCGGTTCCGATGTCAGGAGTGTCGATCACGGCCAGCAGTTGGCGTCTGCACTCGCCTGGAGCAGCTTGCGGTAGTGACCTTCGTACGCGCGGGCCATCCGCTCCGCCGTGAAGCGCTCCTCGAAGCGGGCCCGAACCGTGCGGCGGTCAATTCTGTCCAGGTGATTCAGGGCCCGGACCGCCTCCTCCTCGCTCTCCACGATAAAGCCGGTGACCCCGTGCTCGACCACCTCGGGCACCGAACCCGCCCGGTAGGCGATCACGGGCGTGCCGCAGGCCATCGCCTCGATCATCACGAGACCGAACGGCTCCGGCCATTTGATCGGAAACAGCAAGGCCGCCGCTTCGGCCAGAAACGGCTGTTTCCCCCGCTCGTCGACCTCGCCGACGAGATCGACGTTTCCGCCGTCGATCTCCGGCTCGAGATGCTTCTTGAAATAGCCCCTTTCTCCTCTCGGAACCTTCGCCGCGATCCGCAGCGGCATTCCGACCGCACGCGCGATGCGAATGGCATCGTCGGGCCCCTTGTCGGGCGTGAGGCGTCCAAGAAAGGCCAGGTAGGAGCCGGGTTCATACGAGGCGCGAAACAGATCGGCCGGCAAGCCGTGATGCACGGTGCCGCACCAATTCGCGGTGGCGAGCGGAGCCCGCTGGCTGTCGGAGATCGAGACGAAGCATGCGGCCCGAAACTGCCGAACCACCTCGTCTATACAGGGGATGTCGAGCCGCCCGTGTAGGGTGGTCAGAAACGGCGTTCCGGATCGCGCCAGCACGGGCAAGTGAGCCCAGTCGAGATGAGCATGGATGATGTCGAATTCTCGGGCGCGACCGGCGACCGCCTCTAGCAACATCGCGCAGACCGCGTTCGGGTCGGGATGCGGGCGGCCTAGGCGCAGGGCGCGGGGCCAGACCGCATGCAGCTGTCCGCGCGTCCTCGAGTCGCCGCTGGCGAACAGCGTCACGTCATGGCCGAGTTCGACAAGTTCGTCCACCAACCAGGCGACGACGCGTTCGGTCCCGCCGTAGAGCTTGGGAGGGACACTCTCGGCAAGCGGCGCGAGTTGGGCGATCCGCATCGACCGGGCCGCCATCAGCCTTCGGAGGTGCGTGAGGTGCCGCACACCAGCAGGATGCCCAAGAGAACCGCGAACAAGAACCATCCCGCCGAGATTTCGGCATTCCCGTGCGAATGCTGACGTGGCGCGAACACGGCTGTCATGACTGTCTCGCAGAACAATCGCGACCAACGGCGGCCGTCAAGGTTCGTTCCCTTCGCGTCGGCACTTGCCCCGGCTCTGGAGGGAACGAATTCTCAGGCCGGTGTTGAATCGGCATGTGTGCTGTGGCGTTGCGTCAGTCTCGTTCGGGAGTATCGCGTGTCCATGGCGCCGTCAAAGCTGCTATTCCTGGTTTCGTCGAGCCGTGTGATCCCACGTTACGCGAGAGGCCGCCGCGCGGCGAAGACTGGGTCTACGAAATCAAGGCCGACGGCTACCGCGCGCAGCTGCACCTGCGAGATGGGGACGCCAAGGTCTATTCACGCACAGGCCTGGACTGGACCGAACAATTCTCCTCGATCGCCGCGAGCGCCGACCTGCTCAAGGCAAACAGTGCGATCATCGACGGCGAGGCCGTGGTGTACGGCAGTGGCGGCCTGCCGGACTTCCAGCAGCTCAGGCGGGAGCTCGGCACCAAGCGCAGCGAGCGTGTGCGCTACCACGCGTTCGATCTCCTGTACCTCGGCGGCTATGACTTGCGTGCCGTCGCGTATGAGGATCGCAAGCGCCTGCTGCAGGGCCTTCTGAAGGACGCGCCAAAAACCTTCATCTATGTCGAGGCGCTTGCGGCCGACGGCAACGTGATCTTCGACAAGGGGTGCAAGCTGGGGCTGGAAGGCTTGGTCGCCAAGCGGCTGGGCGAGCCGTACCGCTCGGGCAGGCAGGAGAGCTGGATCAAGCTCAAGTGCAAGAAGAGCGAGACCTTTCCGATCGTCGCCTTCGTGGAGAAGCTTGGGGCGCGCCCGCGCAAAGTCGCATCTCTCTACATCGGCCGGCAAGATCACGGCAAGCTGCTCTACGCCGGCAAGGTGCGTACCGGTTACACCGAGACGACGGCGCGCGAATTGCGCGAGCGCCTGGATCCGTTGATCCGCAAGACTTCTCCGCTCGATCTGGCGGTCAAAAAGCCGAAGGCGACTTGGGTCGAGCCGACCCTTGAGATCGAGGTCCAATATGGCGCGCTGACAGATGATGGCCTGCTCCGCGAAGCCGTGTTCAAGGGCTTTTGCGATGATCTTGCGGTGCGCAAGGTCAAGGCGCCGCGGCTGGTACCGTCCGTCGCCGGCCGGCCGAAGCTGAGCGTCCCCCGAGAGAACATCCTGCAGCTTCTGCCCGAAGCAGTTGCTCCGTCGAAAGAAGAACTCGCAGACTATTGGACCAGGGTCTGGAAGAAGGCGCTGCCGCACCTCGGGCATCGTCCGCTGAAGCTCGTGCGTCACGTGCACGGCACGACCTTCTATCACAAGGGGCCGCTGCCGAAGGACATTCCGGCGGCCGTGCATCAGCTTCGTGTTCAGAAACGCGAGGGCGGCCAGGGAACGCGCCTGTGGATCGACAGCCTGGATGGTTTCCTTGGGCTCGTCGAGATCGGCGCCGTCGAGTTGCACCCGTGGAATGCGACCGTCGAGGACTTCGAACATGCCGACCGCATCGTGATCGATCTCGATCCCGGCGAGGGCGTCGACTGGGATGCCGTGGTGGAGACCGCGCTCGATCTGCGCGCGCTGATGAAACGAGAGGGTTTCCAGACCTGGCCAAAGCTCACCGGCGGCAAAGGAATTCATCTGATGGCGCCACTGGATCAGCCGGTGCTGCACGACAAGGCGCATCGGGTCGCGCATCAGCTGGTCTCCGCGCTCGCAGCGCGCCATCCAGATCGCTACCTCCTGTCTGCCCAGGCAAAGCGTCGTGATCGCATCTTCCTGGACTATCTGCGCAATGGCCGCGGCACCACCGCCATCGGCACCTATTCCCCGAGAGCCCGAGAGGGATTTCCGATCGCAGCGCCCGTGACCTGGAAGCGCATCGAGAGCGGGATCGCGCCGGACGCCTTCACCATCGACAGTCCATTCCGCGCCAACTCGAGGAGGTGACCGATATGTCGGACGCATTCGATCAATGGGTGGAATGGCGCTGCAAGCCTCTGGGCGACAGGCGCAGCATTCCTGCCGGTCTCTACGGCGCGGTGATGTCACTGCCTGAAACCGATCGATCGGACCGGCAGAGGGTGAACGAGGCGGTTCGCCGCCATGACACGGCTCGCCGCGAGGGCAGGACCATATGGCTCTACCTTGATGACTACGAGAACGGCGAGTCGCGCACGATGGGCGATTCCGAATGGGTGAAGGTATTTGCATCGGGGGGTGCGGCCGACGCCTGGCTCCAGGACAACGATCCCCAAGGCGTTGCCTGGGAATATGAAGTGGAAGGCGGTCCAGTCGAGGGATCGGTGTGGCTCTGCTTGCCCGATCGGCGTCCAGAGCGATCGGTGAGCCCGATTGGATCAAGCTCTTTGCCTCGAAAGAGCGCGCGCAAAAATGGCTTGAGGAGAACGAGCCAAAGCGCGACATTTGGCAGTACCCGGTCCAGGAGTGACGCGCATGAGTACGTTCGTTGACAGCTCGGTGTGGTTCGCTGCGGCCGCCAAGCGGGACGCCCAGAATGAGCGCGCCAAGTCGATCCTTCAGAGCATCGACCAATACCTCACGACGGACTTGGTGCTGGTCGAGACGTGCCAGCTTTTAAAAGCCCAATTTGGCCGCGGCGCGGCGGAAGTCTTCTGGGAGCGGCTGCGCGGCACCGGGGTTCGGATCGAACCCATCGTCCGCGCCGATCTGGACGCGGCTTCGGAGATAGGGGCGCGCTTCCCGAACGAGAGCTTTTCCTTCATCGACCGAACGAGTTTTGCCCTGATGGAGCGCATGGGGATCACGCGAGCAGCGACCTTCAACCCGGGCTTCCCAGCGTACCGACCCCACCGCGGTCGCAAGCGCCCCTTCCAGATCCTTAGCGACGGCCACAGCGAAGTCTTCGTGGCGCTCAGAGAAGCGCTGCTTGAACGCCGGCCCGTTCAGGTAAGCCGTGACGGCAAGTGCCAGACGGTCTGCCCTTACATTCTGGGCCACGCCACCGGCGAGGAGCGCGCATTCGTCCTCCTGGTGGATGGAAGTTCGCGCACGAAGCGTCCGGTCCAGGCCAAGTGGATCTGCCTTCGGCTGTCGAAGATCGAGCACGTTCGCTTTGCCGATGAGCCCTGGATCGAGCAAGACTACCCCGGTCCGGTGCAGCGATGTGTCGATCAGGTGCACTTGGAGGCGACGCGACTAGGACAGCCTCTGGCATAGCGTGGGCTAAGGTCTGTACTCACAAACGGGCTCCACATGCCAAAGCGGAGGTCACCCCGCTTGAGCGTGATCGGCGGCTCGTGACCCAAACCGGGCCACTACAGCAATCCGCCCTTGAAGCGAGTGGACGTGGAGCGCATGGGGAAGTGGATTGACCACCCATTTCTGCTCCGCAGCTTGCACAGCTTTGCGCGTGCGTATCAAATACCCCCTTTGAACAGGCGCCCTCGAGCGCCATTTCAGCGGGAGAATAGGACTCGTCTAGTGACTGCATTGATCTTCGCTCTCACCGTCTCCGCATCCGCACAGTCAAACGGCCAAGAGCTGAAGCGCGCCGATCTGACAGGCACCGATATGGAGATTATCGTCAGCGTGGTCGACGTGCCGCCGGGAAACGAGCTGCCTAGACATACTCACCATGGAGAAGAGGCCGTGTACGTTCTCGACGGCGCCACATTATCGCTTCCTGACGGCAAAGAAGTGTCGTTCCCCGCCGGCAGGGTCTCCATCAACAAACGGGATGTCCCTCACGCCGGGTTCAAGATCGCAGGGGACAAAACCCTCAAAATGCTGACTGTCCACATCGTCGAGAAAGGCAAGCCGCTTGTCGAGCCGGCGCATTGACTGGCTCAATTCATGATGAGCAGGACGCCGCGCGGATGCGGTGTCCCGCTGTCCTGAAGGAATGAGTGATTTTGCCGCTTGCGCTGAGGCACATTACCGGTCCAGCTTCTAGTCCATCACCTCGGTCTGGCGCTTGGCGGTCGACCGGCAGCAGGCTTTGCAAAGCGGCTAATGCTGCCGGTGAGCAAAGATACGCTTCTTCGGGTAGTTCGGCGCCGTAGCCATCCCCCAGCTGGCCCGCTAAGGGTTATCGGCATTGATGACTGGGCTTGGCGGCGCAATCACCGATACGCGAGCATCATCTGCAACCTGGAAAGGCGCCGGGTGGTCACCCTGCTGCCGGATCGTGAACCAGCGACCGCTCAAGCCTGGGCTCATCCCACGTCGCAATCGTCGCCCGCGATCGTGGCGGGGGATATGGCGAAGCAGCAGCAAAGGCCCTGCCGCACGGTGCAGGTCGCCGATCGTTGGCATCTGATGGAGAACGCCAGTCGGGCTTTCCTCGATTCCGTGCGCAAGTCGATGCGCCAGATACGCATCGTCATCGGTGCGACCACGATCGGTCCCAAGCTGCTCACGGCCGCTGAGCGCCTCCAGTATGAGGGCTATCTGCGCCGCGAGGAGACCAACGCGGCTACCCTGACTCTGTCGAATAATGGCTACCTATCAAGCAGATCGTGCGTCAAACCGGCCATAGCAGGAAGCTGGTGCGACAGGTGGTCCGCGGCGAACGTCACGACGACTTCCGAACCCGGAAAAGTTCGTTGGATATGCACTTGCCGTGGTTCGACGATCAATGGGCGTCCGGCTGCCGCAAATGGAGCTGAACTTTGGCGCCGCTTAGCAGCGCGTGGCTTCCGAGGCTCGCTCCGCGTCATCAGCGAATGGGCAACTCGCAGACGACAGGCTGAAAAGGCCGACGCGCGAAATCTTCAGAGGATTCCGTCTGCCAGGACGATCGCGCGGCTAATGACAATCGGCCGGGACTTGCTAACGAAAGCGGAGACCGTCACGGTAGCGGCAATCGAAGCCGGGGTACCAACCCTGGTCGAGGCACGCGAGATCATTGCCGAATTCCACCTGATGATCCGACGCAAGACCGAGGCGGGCCTCATCCCATGGATCGAGCGGGCCCACGCAAGTCTCGTCGCTTCGTTTGCTAATGGCGTCGCCAAGGATGAGCCGGCAGCGGTGACGCCGCTGCGGCGAACCGGTCGAAGACCGCCGCACTGATCCGAGTATCAAATATGCACCTCGTTCTCGGGTGACTCCCAGTTCGCCAGGAACGTCCCAGGAAAATGCGAGGTGCAGGCCATCACGTGAGTGATCGCATCCACGTCGTACTCGTCGCCGGAGCGGAAAGCCTCGAAGTAGGCGTTGACGCGATTCACGCGCTCTGGGTGGCGAAAGGGGCGGTGAGTGTCCCGACCGTCGCTGCCACCGCGAACACGCGACTAAAGCGCGAGGCGATTCGGATTGAATCGTCATCGCGCTTGAGATTGTTGCTTATGCGCGATCTTTCGGTAAACTGCTTCGCGCTTTTGCGGAGCATGCTGTAGCAGCGCGACTGCCCGATGATCCCAACGCAGCCGGCCGACGACAGCTTGCACCCAAGCTTTCTTCCCATCACGCACACCAGCCTACCGGCCTCACGGTGCAGCTCAGGCTGCAGCGAAGCTCTGGTTGTGCTGCTGACTCGGCTGAGCAATTCGTGCCTTCGCAGTCCCAGCGGACCGGCGCGCCAAATCGCCGTCTCGACTCTGTGGCGGTGGTTCCGCCTCGGCCGTCTCGTCTTTCGAGGGAGGGTTGTGGCCTGTTTCCGGGCTCAGTGGCCTAATTTGATTTGGGGGGTGGCCCAATTTGGCGCTTTCCTATAGCCAGGACCGGATTGTAGGCGTACAGGTATTGCATCACCGCGCGATCCCTTAATGGCAGCTATCGGTGACCGAGAGACATCACAGCGCTCCCGCCTTGGTTCGGAGCGAGAGCTATGTCCCTCCAGTCGGCGCGAGACCTGCCTTCTCCCACAGACAGTCAGATCAAGTGTGACCGCTGTGCAGTCAACCCCCCACTGCTGCAAAAACTCCTGAATCCCCGAACTGGCGGCACCGTGCGCATCTATAGATGCCAGTGTGGCCAGCAGATGTGGCGCGAGACCCAAGAGTAAGGCGCCTCAGTTGGCGGCCTCTAGCTCAATCTTCATTTCGACCGGGTCGCTATCCAGATCATAGACCTGAGAGACGTTCATTGCGAACGTTCGAAACCAGCGGACGCGTTGGGCGGCAGGCCAGTCACCGGATGTCGGTATCTTTTTCAACAGCGCGATAAGCAACCGATCGAGCCCAAGCTCGCCAAGCCCATCATCACCGCCGTTGCCGCCGCTCCCATTTTTATTTTTGTTCTTTTCGTCCTGATTTTCTACGGGTCATTCGCGTCGAATTGGTCGCCTCATAGCTATATCTCAGATGTCGAGTGTCGGCCGAAATTGGCCGCCTAGGGAAGCATAGGCGGCTATCTCAGCCCCTACATCCTTCCCATTTTGATGTCCGGGGCGCCTCGCAAAACAAATCGCGACTGCGGGATGGTCATTCATGATGCATACCTTGGCGCTGATATTTATATCGCGGGCGCCCGCGCCAGGTTTAACAGTCTCTTGGCAAGAAGGGCCCACGCATGAAGATCAAGGACTTTTAACTGCGGAGCGACATTCAAGGGCAGCGCAGGTGGTGACGCTGCTTGCCGTTGGCATGGGAGCTGGAGCTTCCGAGAAGCGCATTAAAGCAACAACCGGTTCGCTTCGGGCGTCAGCACGTAACGCTCGCCTGTTTGTCATACCGCTTGCCATTCCGGCTCAGCAAAGTGGCTGCTCGCCACGGAAGCGACGGACGTTTCTGTCCGCCGCTCATCGCGTCGTGGCGCGGCTATTTCTGCACAGCGAATACCCAGACCACCCCGCCTTGCGGCACGTTGTTTTCAACCCCGACGTTCTGGGTGGCGAGCGCATCCTGGATGCGTTGCGCGTCAACGCCCCAGCCGGACTGGATCGCGATATACTGGGTGCCATCCACCTCATAGGATACCGGCATGCCCATGATGCCTGAGTTGGTCTTCAGCTCCCACAAGAGTTCGCCGCTCTTCGCATCGAACGCGCGGAAGTTGCGATCGTTGGTCCCGCCGACAAAGACGAGATCGCCCGCGGTCGCCAGTACCGAACCGAACAGTTGCGATTTCGGGAACTTGTGAGACCAGACTTTCTTGCCGGTTGCGGGATCCCAAGCCTGCAATTCGCCAATGTGTGTGGCGCCGGGACGGAGCGTCAGACCGATGTCCTCAGGCTTGGTGCCAAGCCATAGTTCGCCAGGCTTCAGCGCAACCTTCTCGCCGGTGAAGCCGCCGCAGGTGTTCTCGTTGGCCGGCACATAGACGTACTTGGTCCTCTGGCTATAGGCCGCCGAAGGCCAGTCCTTGCCGCCCCACAGTGACGGACAGAACTCGACCCGCTTGCCGATCACCGGCTTGTGCGCGGGGTCGACAATCGGCTTGCCGGTCTCGGGCTCGATGCCTTTCCAGACGTCGGTATGAACATAGGGCCAGCCGGCTACGTAGCTGATCTTGTCCGGCTGACGCTCCAGGATCCAGAAGATCGCGTTGCGACCCGGATGAATCAGGCTCTTGACCGTGCGGCCATCTCTTTGCAGGTCCACCAGTATCGGCGCCTCTACTTCGTCCCAATCCCAGGAGTCGTTCTGATGGTACTGGAAATGTGTCTTGATCTTACCGGTATCGGGATCAAGGCCGAGCACGGAGCTCGTATAGAGATTGTCACCCGGGTGTGCGTCCCCGGGCCACGGCGCAGCATTGCCAATGCCCCAGTAGATGGTCTCGGTGTCCTTGTCGTAATTGCCGGTCATCCAAGCCGATCCGCCGCCGGTCTTCCAGTCGTCGCCCGTCCAGGTTTCGCTGCCGGGTTCACCGGGCGCTGGAATGGTGAAGGTGCGCCACAGCTCCTTGCCGCTATTGGCGTCAAAGGCCACGACGTAACCACGGACGCCGAGCTCACCGCCAGAGCCGCCGACAATGACTTTGCCGTCGACGACGAGAGGCATCAGGGTGAGATACTGACCTTTCTTATAGTCCTGGACTTTGGTGTCCCAGACCACCTTGCCGGTCTTCGCATCGAGGGCAACCACGTGATCATCGGTCGTGGCCAGATAGAGCTTGTCCTGCCACAGACCGACCCCCCGATTGGTCGGATGCAGCTGGAACAAATCATCTGGTAGCTGGCGTTTGTAGCGCCAATACTCTTCGCCTGTTTTGGCGTTTAGCGCGATCACCTGCCCCATCGGGGTGGTGACGAACATCACACCGTTGTTAACGATCGGGGGCGCCTCGTGGCCCTCGATCACACCGGTGGAGAAGGTCCACACCGGCCTGAGATTCTTGACGTTGGAGGTGTTGATCTGCTCGAGCGGACTGTAGCCCTGTCCGTCATAGGTCCGCCGATACAGCATCCAGTTGCCGGGTTCGGGATTTTCCAGACGGGCCTGGGTTACCGGGCTGTAATTTTCGATCGGACCACCGAATGCGGCGGTCGAGAAAAAGGTCGTGCACGCAACACAACCTGACAATAGCCATTGCCTTTTGGTCATGGACGTCATCTCCCTAAGCTCTTTCTCTTGCCGACCATAATTAATGCGATCAGCTGTGGCACGGGAATCCGATGCGACTACTCGTCACCCTCCTTGTTGAGCACCTACCTTTCCAACGAATGTTGCAGCGATGGTGAGCGAGCCGTCGGCTATTGCCAGCGGCAATGCCGCCAGACGTCGAGGCGCGGGCCCGAACACGACCTGCGCGCTTTCCCGGGGATTGAACTCGGAATTGTGACAAAAACATTTGAGAACGTCTTTGTCGCCTGCCTCGGACTTCAGCCAGCCGGTGACAGAACATCCGGCATGAGTACAGATCGCCGAATAGGCTACAATGCCCTCCGCGGAGCGCGAGCGGGTCTCCTCATCCATGTCCCCGGGATCAAGCCTTATGAGGAGGATTTCGTTGAGCCGCGAGCCGTTGCGGACGACCGAAGTCCTTGCGTCCTTTGGCCAGGCATGCAGCGGCCCCTCACCGAGCTTCACGTCATCGGGCACGATGAGGGCGCCGGCGCGGTCACCTTCTGAGACCACAAGTCACCTTCTGAGACCACAAGAAGGTCGCCTTTCCTCGGCCGATCGCTGCTGCCGGGCTGGTCTTCCTGCGCCGCAGCGAACCTCCTCGCCGTCAGAAACGCTCCGAGCGTGGCGAAAAAAAGCGACCGTCGCGTTTGCTTCGGACTTCGCATTGGTCCGTCTCTAGCCCCACTGTAGAGCCTCGAAGTCAGGCACGTGTGTCTTCTCGAGCGAGACGCAAGAGCAATGGACTACACGCCAGGCGCGCGGTCGCGCCTGCCTTGGCGAGGCTCAGCTCACCGCTGCTTTTCGCCGCTACCTGGCGCCCCCGTGGAGGTGCCACTGGTCGAGCCGGTTGTCGGCGGAGCAGTGTCAGTCTTTCCAGGAGGATGAGCAGAAGCACCTGGCTTTTCCTGCTCGCCGACATAGCCGGACTCGCCGGACTGGCGGGTCTTGATGCCCTTGTCCGCCTCCTCCTGCATCTGCGGGTTCGGTGCCGTCGGCTGCTGGGCCAGCCCCGGTAAGGCGAACGTAATTCCAACAGATACAAGCATCGCAACGATTGTGGTTCGCATAGCAGTCCTCCCCATCGCAGCGCGCACTTTGTACGACAACGAACGCACCGGCCCGCAAAAGTTTCCTCGCTCATCAGCCGTATTTGCGAAAAGGCGATACCGCACAAGGGGGGCGAGCAGACCCGGCTTTAGCAGGCTGTTGAAGAACTCATCCGCGTTCGCAAACGAAGGCTGAGTCGTCGCCATTGTGGATGTAGAAGTGGCCGACGAGCCTGCCCGCAGTGCCGATCATGACCCATCCGCGACCGCAGGCAGGGTCATTCTCGTCGTGCCCTTCCCATGAGAACTCCGCACAGGCCGAACCGTCTCGCGCGCCGTAGCGGACGTCGAGGAAGCCCTTGAGAGCCCCAAAGGCGATTTCGCCATCGGACTTGCCCTCGAAGGTGAGATGCGCCTCTTCGACAAGATCGAGGAAGTCGCTGTCCCAGACGTCCATCTCGACGATGCGCCAGCGGCCGGCAAAGGCCTTGGCGAAGCCGGGCACCTTGGCCATCAGCCGGTCTCCGCGATCAGCTTGGGCAGTCGCACCAGATTGTAGGCGGTGGCAGCGAAGGTAAAGGCCCATGCGACGCGATCATGGCCACGGAAGCTGGTCTTCTCTTGCCCGGCGACCGTCTTGATCCAGCCGAATGCCTCCTCGATCCGCTTGCGGATGCGCTGGCTGACGGCATAGCCGCCGTGCCGGGTCGTTCGCCGTCAATCGCCGAGCTGCGGCCGCTGGTGTTCTGCGCAACATGCGGCGTGACGTTCATCGAGCGCAACTCATTGACGAAGTCTTCTGCATCGTAGGCTTTGTCGGCGCCGAGCGTGATCGCCGTCGGCCGGTCGGCATAAGGCTCGATCATGTGCAGCGCCGCCACCCGTTCGGCATGCCCGTCCGCCAGCGTGAGGCAGGCGTCGATGAGCAGGCCGTGGCGGTTCTCCATCAGCCCGTGCCCGATGAAGCACAGCTTTGTCTCCTTGCCGTTGCCCTTGCGGTAGAGCCTGGCATCGGGGATCGGTAGTCGAAGCATGGGTGGCGTTCGAGCGTTTCTGGCCATGGAAGTCCGCCTCGGCATTGCGGCCACCGCCTTGCGCCGGCGGCTCGCCAGAGCTGTCCTTCGGCCTGACGCTCTTCATCGAGGCCCAGGCCTCGATCAGCGTGCCATCGACCGAGAAGTGATCGCTCGATAGAAGCTTCTTCACCCTGGGCTGCGCCAGCACCGCTGCCAGGAACTTCGCCGCGATGTCGCCTTCCAGCAGCCGGTCGCGGTTCTTCGAGAACACCGAATGGTCCCAGGCCGCGTCGTCAACGCCGATTCCGACGAACCAGCGGAACAGGAGGTCGTATTCTAGCCGCTCCATCAGAAGCCGCTCGGAGCGGATCGAATAAAACGCCTGCAACAGGATCGACCGCAGCAGCTTCTCCGGCGGGATCGACGGCCGCCCAATCGGCGAATAGAGCGCGGCAAACTCGCGCTCCAGCACCGCCAGCGCCTCGTTCACGATCGTCCGGATCGCTCGCAGCGGATGATCACGCCGCACCCGCGCCTCCAGATCAACGTAGCTAAACAGCTCACCCGTTCGATTGTCGCCGCCGCGCACACACCATCCACGAATCTCGTCGGAGCCAATGAATCACGATCGTTGGTCCACGACGAGCGCCTTTTTCAACAGCCTGTTTAGAGCGACGTTCCGGCGGCGGCATGCGCGATCGCCGCGCTTGGAGGTGTCCGACGTGCCCGGCGGCTTCTAATCGGTGGTCGGCATCAGGTAAGGACATTAGCGTAGCGAACAGCGATGCAGCGGCACCTCGACACTTCCGGGCTCAGCCGTCGCCGGCGATGTTTTGACGGGCGCGCGTCCTGTGGGTGATCAGGCCGCAACGCCACCGAACTTCTCGGTTTTGAGGGCGTCGAACCACCCACCTGCACTCGCGCCGCCACGTTCCAATAGAAGGGGGGGTGTGCGTGCTAACGGCTCGCGGTCATCTTGCCGCGCGGTTAAAACGCGCGCGACAATGCGTAGCATTGTCTTCCTGATTGCACTGGTCGTTTTTAGAGAGGCGATTTTATCGATCGTGGGTGCGCTCTTCAGAGGGGCCAGCACATGATTGAGCTTTGGATCAAGTGGTTTGAGTCCCTGGCCTCGGTCGAGGGGCTGGCAGCCATCGTCGTTGTTGCCGTAATGACCGCTGGCGTTCTTACGCTGATTGAGGGGCGGCGCAGTAGGACCAAAAAACATTAGCTGCAAGAACCAAAAGAACGGCCAAATGGAACAAGGTCGTTCCGCAAAGTAAGTGGCCCTATAAGATGCTCGTATGCAGGAGGATCAAATGATCGCTTCTCATGCAAGTTGGAATGCTCCTTGGCGAGAAACATTCTGCATCTTCGTGCTGTTGAGCATGCTGGTCGCGGCTCCGGCCCTTTTGATAATATTCCTGCTGGAATGGCAACTCGTCTTACCAGCGCTGAGTCTTCTGTTTTTCTCCGACGCGATAATTACCGCGCTCTTGGCGTTGGCAAAGTCAGGGACTGCAACGGCAGGCAAAATTTCTCTCTGGGATATCGCAGGTGCGTTCACAATGATCGGTTGCGCCGCAGCGATTTTTGGCGAGCCAGATCAGGTAGCACTGCTTTTCGGGCAGACCGCTGGACCGCATTCGGACGCCGCTGCCGGAGATAGTTACCTTAGCGATCGAGCCGCGATCGACTAGAACTGAATCTGTATTAGGGCTTTGGAGATAACTCGTATGGCTCGAGCTGGCAGACAAATACGCGCCTCGCTCGGAGCCAAACTCGGGACCATGACCCTTGATAGACCATCTTCATACGGATGTTCTTAGCGCACTCGTGCAGGTCGTTCTGATTGACCTTGTGCTCGCTGGTGATAACGCCATCGTCATCGGCCTTGCTGCAGCGGGACTTCCTCAAGCGCAACGAGCCAAGGCCATTTTGATCGGGATCGTCGCCGCGACGATACTGCGTCTTCTCTTAGCGGGGATAGCCGCGCAAATCCTGCAGATCGTCGGCCTTCTGCTCGCTGGCGGGATCCTGTTGCTGTGGGTATGTTGGAAAATGTGGCGAGAGTTGCGCACGTCTCCCGCAGGGTCAACTGTTTGGAAGGGGGCCATAGGGGCCATTGCAGAAAGCAAACCTCGCAAAACGCTCTTCCAAGCGAGTTGGCAGATTATCGTGGCCGACGCTTCCATGTCTCTCGACAATGTCCTTGCCGTCGCAGGGGCGGCACGCGATCATCCAGTAGTCTTGATTTTCGGCTTGGGGCTTTCCATCGCGATGATGGGCCTGGCCGCTTCTTTCATTGCCGGCCTTCTGCAAACTCATCGATGGCTCGCTTACGTCGGACTGGCCGTCATTCTCTATGTGGCAGTGGAGATGATCTGGCGCGGAACATTGGAGATCATGAAGGTCGCATCGGTATGAGGGCCCTGTTGTGTCTGACGGCACCGCATGCCTAGAATTTCCCAGTTGTCCGACGAGATGCTGTATGCTCCACTCAGGGGAAGGCTGCACTGCTTTGCCCCTATCACAGCCCCATGCCAAATTCTTGCGAATGCCACCGCTTGGGAGCAATCTTGAGTTAGCCAGCTGGTTGGTCGCGGATTTCGGCGTTGAGGGTCACGTGTCCCCTTTCTCGAATTTACTGATCTTGCACAAATTGATGGCCGCGTTTGCAGCCGTGATAGCCGTCATATTTGTGAGTGGCGCAATCGTATATGACAGACTTGGCGTGATCGAAGAGGCCAAAAACTGGCGTGTCCATACCACTGACGTGTTGGACACGCTAGAGATGGCGGTGGCCGCAGCGCTTGATCAAGAAACGAGTTTGCGCGGTTATTTGATCAGCGGCGATGAGAAATTCTTGGATCCATACCGCGAGGGCGGCGACAAGTTCATCGCGGCGATCCGGAAACTTAGAGCACAGACATCGGATAACCAGGACCAGCAACACCGGCTTGATGAATTGAACAAGTTGGCGACTATGTGGCGCATCGAGACCGCCGAGCGCGAGATCGCGCTGATGGCGAATCCCGCGACTCGCGAGGAGGCGCGCACGTTGGAGGGGGCGACCGGCAAAGCTGCCATGGATGCAATCCGTGCCAAGGCAAATGAAATCGAGAAGGCTGAGCGCGATCTGTTGGCCAGGCGTGACGCCGTGCAGAAGCAGGCGTACGCCACTGCATACACGGCGACCGCGCTGGGCGCCGCAGCCTCGCTCCTGATTGCGGTATTGATGGGCATCCTACTGACGCGCGTTATCGCGACGCCGATCACCCGAATGACCGGCGCCATGACCGCACTCGCAAAGGGCGACACTAGCATCGACGTGCCCGGGATTGATCGGCGTGACGAAATCGGCGCGATGGCGGGTGCGGTCGAAGTTTTCAAGAAGGCTGTCATGGAACGGCAAAAGACCCAGGTCGAACTCGCTCATGTCAGTCGTGTCGCGACGATTGGGCAGCTGACGGCTTCGATTGCCCATGAAGTCAATCAGCCGATCTCGGCTGTGCTCACCAATGCGGACGCCGCCTTGAACTGGCTCGGCGCTAACCCGCCCAATCTAAATAAGACCCGCGAGTCCCTCGAGCACATTGTCGCAGATAGCCGACGAGCTGGCGAGATCGTCGACCGTATCCGCTCTATGGTCAGGAAAGCGCCGGTACCCAAAAGCCGCCTCGACCTCAACGAAGCCGTCCTGGACGTCGTCGCTATGGTCCGAAGCGAGGCGGTGAGGCATGAGATTTCGCTACAGACGCAACTGGCGGAGGACCTGCCGCAGATCGAAGGTGAGCGCATTCAGCTGCAGCAGGTGCTCCTGAATCTGATCCTCAATGCCATCGACGCCGTGAACAGCGTTGAGGATGGCTGGCGGGAGCTGCAGATCAGTACCGAAAGGGATGTTGCGGGTGATGTACGCGTCTCCGTGCGAGACTCGGGCCCGGGGCTCGACCCGACGAGTGAAGAACTCGTTTTCGAAGCGTTCTGGGCCTGGCCATTTGTCGGTCGATCATCGCAGCTCATGGCGGCCAGTTGTGGGTCACGAGGAATAAGCCTCGGGGGGCCGTCTTCCAGTTCACCCTCGCTCCCCACCAGGACTAGGCCGTTTGGCCAGAGCCAGTGGGCTGGGCCTATGCTTGGAGATTGAGTGGTGCGCCGATTTGGGCTAGCTCCTCCAAAACAACGTCTTCCCCTGCTCCGATTCTTAGCGCTCGGCTCCAATCACACCGACTGTGATCTACCAGGTCCTCAGATTAGAAATGAAGGCTGGCGCGCGCCTAAGCCTCGGTAGAACGGTTGCTTCGGCACAACCGAGCGTGTCGCCGCCTTCGTGTCCGGCGCGTTGCCGTTGTGCTCGTCCTCTGGTCCTGATCTTAGCCTTCGCAAATTCTGTCGATCGATACCCGGAAATGGCAGCACTCGACATGACTGAAGACATCATCGTTCTTGCTGGACCTACAGCTGCTTGCCACTGATCTTTTACAACTGAGTTTCGGCACGCTGGGGCTGCGGCCGAAATATGCCGGGCGAAAGCGCCTCCACTCGGCTCGATTCGGGATAGGAGGTCGCCCAGGCGAGTAGTTCAGAAGCCTCCAGACGGGGCTGCCGCAGACCACGATCCACTTGGCGGGCGCGCGACTTCGATGGAGGGTCCGCCTGCACCTCTACTGCGCTATCAGGGTCAGATCGGCTGCCCTCGCCCGCAATTCGAGGCATGATCGTCGCGCGGGGACGAGACATAGAACTTAGCAGACAACGCTGACGAACGGGACCATTGACGCTTGTCGACGAGGCCGGACACGCTCCGACGCCCATCAGGCCGATGGCAAACACCCAAACGAGCAGCGCGTCGTGGATTGGCCAGGGGGATTGCCATTTCCTCTTTCTGGATACCTTCGGCGGACTAGCCGGCGTTTGCCGAACGGGTTCGGAGGAATGCAATGCCCTCTACAGCCGCCTCGATGCGATGATGCCGTGTCCTTTCTCGGAGGGTACCAATGACTGACGACTCGTTCTTATTGTTTGAAGAAACTTTGTCGCGCGACAAAAATGCGCCTGCCGGAGTGCGAAAAATGGCAGTACACCCCCCGACGTGCGGCACTCGGCGTTGCCGCTACGGTACGGCTGCAGCGGCCGGCAGACCTGACAAGTGCAATAGGGAGGGTCTCTAATGCGCGATTTGCTCCTTAAGCTCTGCGTAGGCACAGCGGCGATATTGGCCGCCGGCGCGGCAGTTGCCAGCGACGAACTTCTTAGGATGTCGCAGAACCCGAAAGACTGGGTGATGCCGACTGGCAACTACGCCAACCACCGCTATTCCCAACTCAAGCAGATTACCTCTGACAATGTGGCCAAGCTAAAGGTTGCGTGGACGTTTTCGACTGGTGTCCTGCGCGGGCATGAGGGCGGACCGCTGGTGATCGGCAATGTCATGTATGTGCATGGACCATTTCCGAATCCACTGTATGCGCTTGATCTCGACAACGACGCCAAAATTCTCTGGAAATACGAGCCAAAACAGGACCCAAACGTGATTCCCGTTATGTGCTGCGACACCGTCAATCGCGGAGCGGCATACGGCGACGGGAAGATATTCTTGTACCAAGCCGATACGACGCTGGTGGCCCTAGACGCAAAGAGCGGCCAGCCGGTTTGGTCGGTCAAAAATGGTGATCCGTCAAAGGGTGAGACCGGAACATCGGCTCCCATGGTGATCAAGGACAAGGTATTCGTCGGCATCTCTGGCGGCGAGTTTGCGGTTCGTGGTTCGCTAAACCGCGTACGACGTAAAAACTGGGAAACAGGCGTGGCGTGCGTACTCGATCGGTCCGGACAATGAGATTCTCATCGACCCGCAAAAAACAACAGAGCTCGGCAAACCGGTCGGCCCGGACTCGAGCCTCAAGACCTGGCAAGGTGAACAGTGGAAGCTCGGCGGATCGACCACTTGGGGATGGTACTCATACGATCCTGAGCTCAACCTAATTTATTACGGCTCCGCCAATCCAGGAACGTGGAATCCAAGCCAACGACCAGGTGACAACAAATGGTCAATGACCATCTTCGCGCGAGATGTCGACACCGGAGTGGCAAAATGGGTGTATCAGATGACACCCCACGACGAGTGGGACTACGATGGTGTCAACGAAATGATCCTTGTTGACCAGACCATCGGGGGTACACCTCGGAATCTGCTCGTTCACTTCGACAGAAATGGATTCGCCTACACCCTCGATCGCGGCAGCGGCGAGCTCCTGGTCGCGGAAAAATATGATCCCGTGGTAAACTGGGCGACGAAGATCGACATGGACAAGCGGTCGCAGACTTACGGTCGTCCGCTCGTGGATCCGAAATTTAGTACGCGGCAGGAGGATGTGAATGTGACTGGGATCTGCCCAGCTGCACTTGGAACCAAAGACCAACAGCCGGCCGCATTCTCGCCTGATACGGGCCTGTTCTACGTCCCGACGAACCACGTCTGCATGGACTACGAGCCATTCAAGGTGAGCTACACAGCAGGGCAGCCTTATGTCGGCGCTACACTGTCAATGTATCCGCCTCGTGGCGAGAATCATATGGGCAACTTCATTGCTTGGGACGCACGTACTGGCAAAATCGTTTGGTCGAACAAAGAGCAGTTCTCAGTGTGGTCCGGCGCACTAGCAACGGCGGGAAACGTTGTGTTCTACGGCACACTCGAAGGGTATCTCAAAGCTGTCGACGCGAAGACGGGCAACGAGCTTTACAAGTTCAAGACGCCCTCAGGAATCATTGGAAACGTGACGACGTACGAGTATGCAGGCAAGCAGTACATTGCCGTTCTATCGGGCGTCGGCGGCTGGGCCGGTATCGGCCTTGCAGCCGGTCTTACCGAGCCAACTGCGGGTTTGGGTGCTGTTGGGGGCTACGCTGGGCTACGCGATTTTACGACGCTGGGAGGGCAGATCACTGTTTTCTCATTACCTTAACGCAGCCGATCCCTGTGAACCGAGTGTTCAGCCGCCACGGTAGTTCTCGGGCAACTCTGCGAACGTAATAGTGTTCGGCTCCAGCGATCGGCTGATAACGCTTTCGTAAACGCGCAACGCATGGGATAGCTCTCCGAACAGGGCATGAAATTCCGCAACTTAGGCGAACGCGCGAAGCACGTTGGTCGGATCGAAACCTTGCATCGCAAGATCGATGGCGGTTTCAAGCATCAATTGAAACTCGTCCTCGATTGCTGTTCATCATCGCGACCTCATTCCTGCACCCCAGTGAGATCATGGAGACGCTCGATGTACTATTCGGCGAATGATATTTGCTGACTTTTCAGCACGCCTCCTCGTCGACCGGCACCCGGTTCGATCATTCAGTCAACTCGCGACGTGGGCTGACATAGTCGCGATCGTATCTTTCTTGGCGCCGCTTGCGGGGGAGGCGGGCGGCTTTCTGCGGATTCTGCGAACGTTAGGGAGCACCTGTTGTTCGGCAGGTGCTGGGGGATTAATCGTAAGCGTAGCTCTGAGGCCCATTTGATTGGCGCTTGACGTCTATTTTGAGCGCGTGGTGCGCCGGCGCGGCTTCCATATGTCGGACAACGCATTGACAGCGGCCTCAAGCACCTTCCGGTCGACGACGTTGGGATCGAACTGCTCCGGGCCCCAGAGGCGCATATGTTCGTGCTCCGGATGGGTGGGGTCGCTGATGGCGTCGAGGTATTCGGCATAGCCTGGCGCACCGCCGACATCTTCCGGAGGACAACGGCCGGCGGCCTCGAGCAAGAACGGAAGTCCCTCCGTTGTCGTGTTGTCGAACCACTTTTCAAGCTTGATCACGTGATCCCAGCTGTCGCCGAAGTCGTAGAGATAATGGATCGTCTTCGCGCCGGTCTCCTGAACGATATTAGAGAGCCGCGTCTTGCGGGCATCGATGGGCTGAGGGCCAAAATCTCCATCGGGATCAGGGATACCCCAACTTCCTTCGCCGGCCAGGAACTCGAAGAGATGCCTGTTCGTCCAGCCAAACGCCGCCTGAAGCGTCAGATGCAGCCGATCAAGGCGCAGCGTAAGCGGCACGACAAGGCATCGCATCACCTCCGGTTTCACGTCCTTGAGGGTCACCTTGATCCGGACCGCGGTCGTGTTCAGGCTCATGCCGCCAGCCTCGGATCGTGTGCATGCATCGTGTAGATCGACGCCCAAGGGAGCAGTTCGTCCAGTCGCGCCGCAGGCCAACCATTGACGAGCTTCGCGAGAACATCAGCGAGCCAGTGCTCGGCACTGACGCCATTGAGCTTACAGGTCTCGATTAACGAAGCCAGAACTGCCCAATTCTCGGCGCCCTCGTCGCAACCGGCAAAAAGGGAGTTCTTGGCGTTGAGCTTGATGGGCCGCATCGCACGCTCGACAGCATTCGTGTCCATCTCGATGCGCCCGTCATCAAGGTAGAGCGTCAGGCCGTCCCAATGACGCAACGCGTAACGCAAGGCCTTCGCCGTGTCGCTCTTTTGTGCAAGGTAATCAAGCTTGGCCTCAAACCACTGCTTCAAGGCTGTAGCCAGAGGTCGGGCATGCGCCTGCCTGCCAGCACGGCGCTCGGCATCCGATCGGCCGCGGAGCGCTTTCTCGACCGCGTAAAGTTGGGCGATGCGCTCAAGAGCCTCGCGGGCAACCGGAGCTGGCGCCGGAGCAGCCTCGCGCTCGATCTTCACAAACTGGCGCCTCAGATGCGACCAGCAGAAGGCGAGCGTTCCGGACAAGGCGTCCGCACGCGTCTCTCGGGTCATAGTCTTGTAAGCCTGATAGCCGTCGCAGTGGATGATGCCGCGATAGCCCTCGAGCAGCCTCAAGCCATGAACCGCCCCACGGCCCGGTGCATAGGCGTAAACCACGCCAGGTGGGTCAGGTCCGGCCCAGGGACTGTCATCGCGTGACAGCGCCCAGAAGTAGCCGGTTTTGGTCCTGCCGCGCCCCGGATCTAGCACCGGTGCCGGGGTCTCATCGACACAGAGCTTCGAAGAAGCGAGCAGAAGCTGGCGCAGACGATGCCACAAGGGCTTCAATTCCTGGGCGGCGTAGCCGACCCAGAAGGCGAGCGTGGAACGGTCGATGGCGATACCGTGGGTCGCCAGCATCTGCGCCTGACGATAGAGCGGCAAATGCCAATGATACTTGGCGTCAATGACATGCGCGACGAGACGCTCGGTGGGCAGTCCCCCCTTGATCAATCGCTCGGGCGCAGCGTGCTGGAGGACGACGCCATGACAGGCGCGGCAGGCCAGCTTGGGCCGGCGGGTGACGATCACTCTGTATTGTACCGGAACGACGTCGAGCCTCTGGCTCTCATCGTGACCAATCTCAACGAGATCGCCTTTGCAGCACGGGCAGCAGGTTGCAGCCGGCATCAGGGTTTCGACGATGCGCGGCAAATGCTCCGGAAGCTGACCACGGTTGGCTCTGCGCTTGGCAGTTCTCTTCTCGCGGGCTCTGGGATTGGCGCGATCCTCAGCTGCTTCGAGAGCCGCGACGGCCTCTTCGATATCCTCCAGAACAAGCTGTAGCTGATCAGCGTCCAGCTTTTCCGATGATCGACCGAACTGCGCATCTTTCGCAAGCTTGAGCAACCGCTCGAGCCTGGCGCAACGATCCAGCAGAGCCGCGGCAAAGGCACGCAACTCGGCTGGATCGCTCGGCAGCACATCAGGCAAATCACTCATTGGCCCGAGTCTGCCATGCTTCGCGGCCCGATGCAGCGAAGATTTTATGTCCTATGCAAGTGCTTTCGGCTGCGGGATTCGAGGCGCGTGCATCCGCGTCCAATCCATGCCGGCCAGAAGCGCGGACAGCTGGGCGGCATTCATCCGCATCACGCCGGCCACGATGGGAGGCCATTTGAAGCCGCTGCCATCGAGCCGCTTCCAATACATCACAAGGCCGCTGCCATCCCAGACGACAATCTTCACCCGATCGGCGCGCTTCGCACGGAACACCACCGCCACGCCCTTCATCGGGTCATGGCCCAGCGTCTCCTTCGCCAACAGCGCCAAGCCCTCCGCACCTTTTCTGAAGTCCACAGGTTGCGTCGCCACGTAAATCATGAGGCTCGCGGGCGGCGTCAGCATGAACGTGTCCGTCGAAGCGCCAAGAACACATCACTCAACACAGCAAGGCCAGGCGTCCCTCGCACCTCCACGCGTGCCCCCTGGAGTTCAACCGTCACTACAGCTGCTTCCGGCGACCCGGTGGGCTCTGCGGCCGCCGGTAGCGCTGATTCCGATACCACCGGCACGAACGACAGCGTGTCCGCCGAAGCCGGCAGTACCAACTGGCCCAAACGCGCCCGGCGCCGCCAGTCGTGCACCTGCTGGGGCCGGCACCCATGGCGACGCGCGACATCTGTGACAATCGCCCCCGGCTCAAGGCTTTCCGCGGCAATCTGTGCCTTCAAATCGTCCGGCCAGCGCTTTCGACCTGCGCCTGCGTACACTTCGATACGCGGTGACAACGGTCGTCTTATGTCGTCCGAATGGTCGTCCATTGTGAGCACCCTTGCAGAAGATGACTCTTCTAGCGGTGCTCTCAGGATTGAGTACAAAAATTCTCAAGGGCCTCAACGCCACGCTTACGATTAATCGCTCCAAACGAGGGGTGTCTGACTAGGACAGCACCCAGAAATTATTCCAGGGATTCAAAGTTGTGAATCCGATGCGAAAGAACGCGCTGGAGCTAAGGTTCGCAACAGGTCTTGCAAGACGATGGCACGCAAGACAAACAGTCGAACCGAGTGCGAACTCAATCGTTCCTGAAGCCGGCCGCGGGGGCCGCAAGCAATGCCGATGGCCACTAGCGCCTTCGGCCGGTAAGCTTGGCTCGGCGTGGACGCTTGCTTTTCTGTTTGAGCCTCGTTGGTTTTGCGCTCTTCTCAGCCGCGAGAACTCGGGCTCGGACTTCCTCTAATTCAACGAGTGCAGAAACGATGCTCTGAAGACGTTTGCGAATAGCAGCAGCAGGAATGACTGCTCGACTGCGGGTACTCATTAGACGCCCCTACTTACTAGCCCGCCATTGGCCAGCCCGAGTTGTTCCCAGGGGAACAGTCGCAATGTCCTGCCGGATCGCTTATCTTAGGCACATGCGTATGGCATACGAGCTCTGCCTGTCATTCGGCGCGCTGATTGACCCCTTGTCGGCGCCGAAGAAGGTTGACCCCGGCGGGCAATGGCGAAGCCGTTGAACAATTGCCGAAAATACATCGAGCGTGGGGTCAATGTTGGGCTCTGACTCATTTCTGATGAAGTTCGCCGGCGACTGTGGTTCTAGGTGCATCCCAAGCAAAGTTCAAACCCAAAGCGATGGCGCTTGCTGAGGAAGGTGCCTCTATGCAAGACAATCGGCCCCGAAGTGCGAGAAGTGCAATAAGAGAAATCCCCCTGTGCCAGTATCTCTTGACGGCGAAATTCGCGATGGCCGCCATCATATGCAGGTCCGTATCTATTTCGAAGATACGGACGCCGGCCAGATTGTTTATCACGCGAATTTCTTGCGCTTCATGGAACGCGGCAGAACAAATTACTTGCGTCTGCTCGGAACGAATCAGCAAGAGCTCCTCAAAGAAGCGCAGGAAGATGCGCCAGGCTTTGCTTTCGTAGTCCGTTCGATGAGTATCGATTTTCTAAAGCCAGCAATCCTGGACGACCTACTTGAAGTTGTCACGGTTCCAGAAGAGGTAAGGGGTGCGTCGATTACCCTGCTGCAGGAATGCAGGCGCGGGGACGATCTTTTGGTCACGGCCCGCGTGCGCGCGGCGTTTATCTCAGGCGGAAAAGCGCAACGTATCCCGAAGGCGCTGCGGTTCGCCATAGGAGGAGCGTAGAAAAATCGACGCTTGTTTACGCTATAGCCCTCCAACGTCCCAATGAAATCAAGGCGCTGTGTTGCGATGTTGGCAAGCCAGAGTTCTCTACGCTATTATACGATGAGGGCTCCTGCTTTATCCTATAGCGACCGAGCCTACTCCACATCCCTACTGCATGCCCATCCGCTTACGACCCGAATGCAGCACAATGCAGTCACTTAAGAACTGCGATCAACTGACCCACAAGCTTTTCGCGATCTGCGGCACGCAGCTTATCAAGATTGATCTGCTTCCATCGGACTGCGGGAAGCTCTGCCGCTCCATCGACGCCCAGCAGAGTCCAATCTGGCTTCCCGAGCTTGAATCCGATCAGAAATTCCCGATGCTCCTTCGGCATCTTTCCAGATACCTCGGCGATCAAGTTCTCGCGGGCTCTCAATAGCTCATCCAGCGAGACCGGATCTGAGGTCATACCCTCGAAGCCGTGCTCGAATTCCTGGCGGATATCCTTTCGCCGCGGCGCCACAACCTCCGAAATAGGCCGATCATGGCTGATGAGATACACGATGAAAGCGCGCCTCAGGTCGTCGCTGATTCCCTCATTCGCCAGAAGATCGTGGATGTCAAAAAGATCGCGAGGATGTTGACGGTCAAGGGCCGCGACGATTTTTCCCGCGTAGAGGTCGAAAAACGAGACGACTTGTGTCTCCGCAAAACCAAAGCTCTCCTCGACGTTGGGACGTACGGATCGCATCTCGGGATCGAAGACGCAACCACGAAGGACGGGAGTGACTTCGATCTTGATCTGAGCGCCAGCCCTTTGAAGTGTCAGCTTGGTAACGATGCCTTCCGCGCGGTTCACGACCTCATTCAACTTGACGCCCGGAATTCCCTTGCCAATGGCGACAGCCATTCTTTTCATGCCCGCATCGATCGCGGCCAGCGATTCCGGCCGGCCGGCGACAGGCAGGTAGGTTAAGTCGATATCGACTGACAAACGCGGCATATCGCGCACGAATAGATTGATCGCAGTCCCGCCTTTGAGAGCAAAATCCTTTTCCGCCGCAACGAATGGCAAGGTCTCGATTAGCAGCGCAACCTGATGCCGATAGCGTTCAGACAGGGGCACTGAGATCCTCCGGCACGGTGATCAAATATTTCGGATCGAGCCTTCCGCCTTTCACCAGCATGCGCTTTCCTTTCCCCAAATCGACCTTGTCACGGTCTATTTGCTTCAGCCATGAATGGTTGTGCCGGTCGGCAAACCAGAAGAACAGCCTTTTGACTTTCACGCTTCGGCAATCGTCCAGCAGCTTTTGCAGCTTGCGGGGACTGAGGTTGCGCAAGCCCTCAACAAGCATGTCAGCCTGGTGGAAGCTCTCGCTATTCGGCAGCTCGTCGAGCAGTTCGAGCAACGCGCGCTCGGGCGATGAGACGGTGAGCGGCCATTCGCCCTGGCCCCATATCTGCTTGAATGGGCCTGCCTGGAATTCATCGGCGGCTGCGCCGGTATTGTTCTGGACATTCCAGGCGAAGTTCTTGAGCCCCTTCGTCACCGGATCGGCTTTGAAGAGCGTTGTGCTCTTGCGGAATGTGAAGCGTTCCTTGAGCGGAAGCTTGGACAGCCAGCTGGGCGGAGCAGTGGGACCATATAGATAAACGACGGTCGGCCCTTCAGCCCGGAGGTAGTGCGAGAAGCCCTGCAATTCGAGCGCGGTTCGCCCTCCGACGATCAGGGGGCGCTCAAGCAGCGTCTGAAGCGATATGACGGCCTTCTGCCATGTCAGAGTGCCAAGCGGACGCTTGAAAGTTCCACGCGTCGGCTGAACCAGCCAGCCAGCCGAGACATACTGGCTGCGCAGACCTGTCGAATAGCCATGTTTCGTCATCCACCCAGCATCGACCAATAGGCCTTCCGGGAGGGTACGTTCAAGGTGGTTTAGTTTACCGCCTGAATGCTCAGTCATATTAAGCAATATAGCAACATTTCAAACCAATGGCAAGTTTATAGATTTGCAAATTTGCTAAGGCTGACTATGCAGAAATCTCATGATCAAAACCCGGCTTGCGGGGGCACGCCCAATCACATTTCGATCTCCAATGCGCAGCCATGGGTGAAGCGAGGCGAAAAAGGGAAGCCGTCTTAGACGGGCCGTGTCCATGCAGCTCGGGGAAGACCGCGCGCCTTTGTTGCTTCAACGGGCAGGGCTGGCACAAGCCGTCCGCAGTCCTTGGACTCAAAGCGCTGCCTGCCACGGGACGTGTCGAAAAATGTTACATGAAGGAGCTGGGATAATGCGTTCCCCCCATCTCGGCCGAGCATATCATTTCGGATTCCGTCTGCCGCGTATTGATGGGCGACGGTGAGTTCTCGATCTCAGGCGTTCCCTGGCTGGAAGCGGGCGAAACGAAGATCATGCCGCCTCTCCAGACAAAATGCCTCTGTACCAAGCACAACAGCGCGCTGAGCCCGCTCGAAGCCTCTGCACATTACTTCTTCGCCTCCCTCAAATCTTATCTCGAACACGATGCCGGGTCGCGACACGCCATTCTATCCGGGCATGACCTCGAACGCTGGATTTTGAAAACCGCCAAAGCAGCTGCCGTGTCCCGCAACCTGGCACGCGGAAGAGAACGACTGTCGGGTGCGTTTTCGCGGGATGAAGCAATTCTCGACATGCTTGACGACCCCCGACATTGGTCCGAAGGAGAACGTCCATGTTAAAGCTACGGCTATGCTCGCAGGCGCCTCGCTTATGCGCGGTGGCGCATGCGGCACGTGGTGCGCCGTTCCGGGACGACTGCGCGATTCGCATGTGGCCATTACAAACGCCGCATCGGAGGACGCCGGCAAGAGGATGCTCGTTATTGCGCGGCATCAGTGGCCGGCGCTGTGGCTTGCCGGTCGGGCCAAACTTACGGATTGCACGTTCTCCGCGAACTTTCTGCGCTGCGTCCCAAAGCTCTTGCGGAACGATCTGCATCTTGGGGTTCTTGACCAAGAGGTGGCGTTCATCAGGATTGCGGCGCTTTTGTTTCTTCTGTGTCTCCGGATTGAGAATGGTCGAACGAACATTCCAATGTATTTCGCCGATATACAGCTCATTGCTGAGAATTCCGCGACCATGACGACCGGCCGTAATGCACTGATGATTCCAGGTAGTGCGCCCGGCCTTGTTCTTGTGGCGGGTGGCACCGGGCGAGGGCACCCCTTCGCTGGTGAGGTCGGCGGCAATCACTCGGGTTGAACGGCCCGCAACATATTCCCTGAAAATGCGGAATACGATCTTCGCCTCCTTCTTGTCGATCAAGCGCTCACCAGGTGCGCCAGGCTTCATCCGATAACCGTACGCATACGAGCCGGGAATTTTTCCATCCGCCACGGCGTTGTCGTGCCCGCGTCGAACCTTTTCAGCGAGTTGCGGCTTGTAGATGGTGTTGTAGAGGCTCGCGATGCTGATATTGGTGGCGGTCGCGTAAATGCCTTTCTGATCCATCAGGTCAACGCCGTTGAACTCGAAAATTTGCTTTAGGCGTTGGATCGTAGCGGGATCGCGCGATAGTCGATCGAAGTGCTCGACGACAATCACGTCAAAGTCATGATTTCGCACACCGTTGAGAAGTCGGTGGTAGCCATCCCGCGCATCCTCGGTAAGACCAGACTTCGCGGCGTCGACGAATTCACCGATAACATCCAGGTTGTTGCGTTCGGCGACCTTTCGGCAAAGCAATAGCTGACCATCAATTGAGCTGGCCTTTTGCATGTCGCTGGAATAACGGGCATAGAGTGCGGCCCTCATTTTCGGTGATACTGTCGTCATGCCGTTCCCCCTTATCGGCTGTCCCGAACCGTCTTTTTCATCTCCGTGCAATTTGCCGTCCTATGGCGCGCGCTAACTCAAGCCAAACGTCCTTATTGTCGGGATTGTCCCAGCTCTGACGGCGGAGAAGGCCACGCGGTCGGATGATCGCCTTCTGTTCCCGAGACGATCGTATCGGGGCGCGCACTACACAGCCGCACGGGTTAATGGAAATTTTCGCGCCGCGCTATGGGCGGGCGGCAGTTACGATTTGCGCCGCATGCTTCTGGATAAATCATTCCTGTCGCGGTGGGCACGTCTGTGTGATTTCACGATTTTCGTCGGCGCGATGGTTCGATCGTTCTTCAACGACAGCTTCGATCAGCATTGCTGGATCCCGATCGGTCTCGTCGGTGTCAGCGCCGTGGCCAACGTGCCCAGC
Organism: Bradyrhizobium sp. 154; assembly: GCF_023073875.1. Lineage (NCBI taxonomy): Bacteria > Pseudomonadati > Pseudomonadota > Alphaproteobacteria > Hyphomicrobiales > Nitrobacteraceae > Bradyrhizobium > Bradyrhizobium sp. 154. Next base: position 162,129 of record NZ_JADPKG010000021.1, on the reverse strand, counting down.
TAGTAGCGTGACGAGGCCTCGCGATGATGAACCTACACGACCTTCGTTCCGTTGGCGTCAGTGACGACGAATGTTTCGGCATTTTCCTCTTCGACCCGCCAGGGTGTAAATCTGCGTTTTTTGTTGCTTGACATGAGAACAAAATAAGAACATAGACCGAGCGAGGTCAATCAGGAACTCGAAATGTCAGAAGCGGCGGAAGCCGATTCCATGTCGGAATCGAAATGGCTTGATATGGCCGTGGACCAGGCGATTGCGGCGCAGGATGGCGATCCGCGACGTACGACCCGGAGCCTGCTTATAGTGCAGTGGCGATTGGAGGCGAAAGTCTCGCAAGGTTTCATCAGGGGCGTCCAATACGGACGCTTCAAGTGCTGCAGCGGGTAACCGTCCGCGACCGGCGCCTTCCAACTCGGTATTAACGGTTAAGCTGATATTGGCTGTGATCGACAGACGACGTCATCGACAGCACAATATGGGGACGGTCATGGCCGAGACGCAAATTGAATGGACCGACGCCACCTGGAATCCAGTTGCTGGCTGCTCCATCGTCAGCGCCGGCTGCACGAATTGCTATGCCATGGAAATGGCGAGACGACTTCAGGCGATGAATGTCCCGAAATATAAAGGACTCACGCGCCGCAGCGGAAAACGAACCGTTTGGAACGGCGTGGTCCGTGAAGACAAGGCCGCCTTGGACATTCCGCTGCGCTGGAAGAAGCCGCGAAAAATCTTCGTTAACTCGATGTCTGACCTGTTTCATGATCTGGTGACGGACGCCTTCATCCTGAGAGTGTGGGCCGTCATGCGTGCCACGCCCCACCATCACTATCAGATCCTTACCAAGCGTCCGGAGCGGATGGGGGCGCTGGTTCGCTCCAAGATCGGCGAAGTTCTGCCGAACGTATGGCTCGGCACCAGCGTCGAGAGCGCCAACGTCGCGGGTCGCATCGATCATTTGCGCACCATCCCGGCTGCGATCCGTTTCATCTCATTTGAGCCGCTGATCGGCCCGGTAGGGTCAGTCGATCTTCGCGACATCCATTGGGCCATCGTCGGCGGAGAAAGCGGAAGATCGGCTCGCCCGATCCGTGAAGAATGGATCGATGAAATCTTCGATCGGTGTGCGATGCACAACACCGCGTTCTTCTTTAAGCAGTGGGGGACATGGGGGAAAGACAACAAGCGTCGTTCCAAAAAGGCCAATGGGCGCGTATATCGCGATCAGGTCTGGGACGAAATGCCGAAGGCTTCGCTCGCGCTATGAGAATGACGCCTCTGGATAGCAGGATTCATTTGGGGGCGAATGTCGAAAAAACCGTATTCATGGGTCACGGGCGCAATTCTTGAGGAGCACTCAAAACGCAAGCACAAGGTCATCGCCGAATACGTCGCGCGATACCTGGCTGTGCGCTGCCAGCTTCCTCAGCAGTCCCGGTTTCGTCTTGCCATCGTCGATGGTTTTGCGGGCGGCGGCCGATACAAGTGCGGCAGTCCAGGTTCTCCACTGATCTTTATAAACGAGCTTCGTGTCGCGACGGAGCAATTCAACATCAAGCGTCGGGCCGAGGGGATGTCGCCGCTCGACATCGAATGCCTGCTCATCCTGAATGACTTCGACAAAGAGACTGTCGAGTTGCTGAAAACGAATGCCGCTTCGCTCGTCGCCGAAATCAAGGAGAACGTGCCGAAGCTCCACCTTCGCGTCGAGTATCGTAATGAGAAGTTCGACGAACTCTATCCCGAGGTGAAGCAACTGCTGGAACGCGGCAGTTATCACAATGTCCTCTTCAACCTGGATCAATGCGGAACAGGCAGTGTTGAAATCAACACGATCGGCGACATCGTTGCGTCGTTCACATCGGTTGAGATCTTCTACACATTCGGCATCCAGACGTTGCTGACGTTCTTGCATCAGACGGATCGGGCCGCGCTGGCCAAGCAGCTTGCGCCGTTTGGCGTCAGTCCAGATGATCTATCGCAGCTCGATGGTTTGATGACCAAGGACGCCTGGCTTGGCGCCGCGGAACGCATCGTGTTTGAGTCGTTCCGGCGCTGCGCGAACTATGTCAGCCCGTTTTCCATCCACAACCCGGACGGATGGCGTTATTGGCTTATCCACTTCGCAAATTCGGTTCGTGCCCGCCAAGAATACAATAACATTCTCCATCAGAACAGCAGCACCCAGGCGCACTACGGACGGTCCGGTTTGCACATGCTGTCCTACGACCCAAGTGAAGCCGATAGCATGCTCTACGTGTTCGATGCGGCGGGAAGGGCGCAAGCGAGAAAGCAGCTTCACGATGATATTCCACGGCTCATCACAAATTACGGCGATGCGCTTCCAGTCGGAGATTTTTACGCGAGTATCTACAACGCGACGCCGGCCCACATGCTCGACATCAATTCAGCGATCATCGAGAACCCTGACCTGGAGGTCATCACCGAACAAGGCGGCGGGGAGCGCCGCAAAGCCAACACGATCAAGATCAGCGACATCCTGCGCTTGAAACAGCAGCGCAGTTTCTTTCCGATCTTCTTTGATAGTCAAAGCAGGAGAGAGAAGAAATGACGCGCGCCATCGTGATCGCATGATGATTGGCGCCCCGAATGGCTGACAATCGGAATACACTCGCACTTGTCGCAGCCGCAGCCACCCTGGCCCTTGTGTTGGGGTTTGCCTATGGCGCCACCTTTAACGGTGGTTGCGAGCAAATCAAAGATGCCCAATTTGGTTGTCTCGAATGGTGGTTTTCCCGCTATCAGACATTGATCGCAATGTTTGGCGCGATTTTCGTTGCTTGGCTTAGCGTCCAACCTGTTCTGAAGCAGCTCAGGCTCTCCTCGGTGCACACCGCCGTTGCTTTGCAGCAAGTTCACGCAGATCGTGAAAAACGGCTGGAGAATTGGCTCAAACCAGAATTGGCCGCGCTGGAAAAACTGTCCGAAGAACTGGCGCGTGGCTACTACGAACGCGAGGATGACCATGGGGTGCTTCCTCACTGGGTATGGGATATGAACCAAACGGTCAACAACGCCCGCGACCGTTTAATTCGACGGCAGGACAGAAACTTCGGGCCTCCCGAGATAACAGTCGCCCGTCAAAACCTCATCGACATCCTCGGGCGGCTCAGCAAGTGCATGTCAGACTACAATGGGTCTGTCTATACCGACGATCCAGAGTACGATCTCTCCGACGGCGACCGGGCGAAGATTGACGCAGCCGAGAACAAAGCACGCGAAGATCTGCCGGCCCGAATTGATGAGGCGTCAGCGGCGATCAACAAATTCGCTGAAGCTGTGGCAACGGACCTTCGCGAGCTGCGTTTGAAGCGTCGGCTCTATGATCAGATGCTGGCGAGCGCCAACCTTCCGGCGGAGAAGTTGGACTGAGACGTCTGCGATAGCGTGGACGATGAGGCAATCGGCAATACGGATTCTTATCCGCGACGCGCACCAAACATGTGAGAGCTTTTCTCGCAAGGATTTCTGAAATGGCTGGTGAACGCCCCCGTCGGGTTTTCCTTGATGCAAACGTCGTGATCCGGGCCGGCAAGCCGCCCGGCGGTCCGCTGATCCCGCGGGTCGCTGACCTGGTAGACGCGGGCTATATCAAAGTAGTCACGACCGATCTCACAAAGATGGAGATCGCAAAAAAGCACGCGGCCAACGATTTCGAGGTCATCGGCGACCTGACCAAGAGACGAGTCCGCGACCTAGCCGATGAGATTCTCGCCGTTAAACTACCCGAGATTTCTCCGGCTGAGCTGCACCGAAAGCTGATCGAGAAATATCATGCTGGGGTCGAGAGCATGTTTACTTCGCTGCGAGCCGAGACGCTCTCGATCGATAGCGTGAAGCCGTCCGTCGTCTTCGACGCATACGCGCGCAGGACCGGCCTGTTTGGCGACGACGCCAAGAAGGATCAATTTCCGGATGCCTTCATCTTCGAAGCCCTAAAGGCGGCCGCCACGAAAAGCGATCCGCTGACGATCGTCTCGGACGACAAGGACTTTGCAGCGGTCATCAAGAACGCCGAGCATATCACCGGGCTGAGATCGATCGCGCATCTCTTCGCCAAGCTCGGACTAACAATCGAAGCGGCCCCGGACGTCAATGATTTTGTCGATGATAATCGAGATGCGATCGTCGGGATCGTTCATGAAGAACTCAATCAGTGGGGATTGCAGGTCAGCGATGTTGACGATGCAGAAATCGACGAAGCGGACGTGGAAAGCGTGAGCTTTGTCGACTTCCAGACATTTCGGACGGCCGGCCCAGGCAAGGAGATTCTCGTGGTCGGGCGCATCGAGATGGATGTCAAAGTCACCTACCACCATCCCGATTGGGACACCGCCACTTACGACAGCGAAGACAAGGTACTGCTACCGCACCGCACGGTGGAAGGCGAGAAGAACATAGATGTGGAAGCGAATTTCAGTATGACCCTGACCGTCGACCAGCACGGCAAGCCGACATCGGTTGCCGAGTTCTCTTTCGATGACGATGATTTCGTCTGGGTCGCGATCGGGCCAAACGACTTCGACTACAAATAGGTCTTTCGCAGCTCGTGAAATCGTTAGATTTCGCGCGGTGCGTACAAGTTGTCCGGATAGGGAAGCCTTTCGTTGACGCGCCGTAGGAGCACGAGATAGGCCCGCACGGCCAGTTGGAATTCGGCGCCATCACCCAGGGGCTTGTCTTTGAAGGCATGAATGGTGTTGCGCCGCTCCTGCACCAGATCAACGAGTGCATTTCCGTCGGCGCCGATGAGGTCGTGCTCTTTCACGAAGATCTTCAGAGGCTGGAGCGTAAGTCCGTCAGGACTGAGAGCCTTTTGCTTTTTGTGATCGAACGCGTTTGCCTTCTTGAGCATATCCAGGTCGGCTTTATAGTCCATGTAAAACACCGACAGGAGGAGTTTCAGCGTTCCTTCGACCAGACTGCCGAGGTTCGACCAGGCGAGAATGAGTTCTCCGTCCGACAGCGCAGTGGAGGGTTCGCGTAGCCACAAGCGCAATGTCTTTGACAGCGACGCCTGCCAGTCGAGGCGGCTCTTGGTTAGCAGACCCGCGGCTTCAACAGGCGCCCAGCCGTTGCTTGCGGCCCAAAAGGTCGCCAATCCGCTGTTCAATTTTTCGATCCGGAAAACGACGTCCTCGATTGTCATGCGTGACCTATCCGCCGCCAAGCCAAGGGCTATCCTGCTCTATTCGACCCGTCGTGCCCGGTTCGGGCCGAAGCCGGTGCCATGCTTGTAAGAATACCCGAATCAGTCCTACCCTAACGTAGGGCTGGACACCTTCGACCTGTCGCCGGGTCAAACGTCTCACTCATTTCGGAACATAGCATATCTTGGCATCTCACCCTGTGGGCTGCTGCGTAATCGGCGAACAGCGATGCCCGTTCAGGAGGATGCACATGTTTGTGCTTCGTATTCCCGTCTCGCCTTCTGCTGTCGAGCAGATTAAATCAGACCTCACAAAGGTACTCGCCGCGGTCAAGTCCTTGCATCGTGTCGAGGCCTTGGGGAGAGGCCTCGGATTTCAGACTTATGCGGCGCTGCTCTCCGCGTCGCGGTCGCCGGAGCCGCCTGTTGTTACTGTCTCCGGGAAGGCATTCGTCCATTATCTGGAAAATCACAGCTTCGACGCCGATCCGGCCGAGTTCTACGCGGCAGCCGCGCGGGTTGCAATTCGTGGTGTTCTCGATGCCATGCCGCGATTGTAGGTCCATGGAATTGGGTTCGGGCGGCCGCAGCGCAACGCCGACTGTTCACGGCAAACACCCGAACAGCAATACGCCGAATTCGTCGAGCGTCGGAAGGAATGCCTGGGTCCACATGCGACACGCGCATTCTTGTTGTCGCTGGCGCTGCTCGCACGGGTCAAGCCAATAAAGACGATAAGGTCCGGCACCGGCAGTTACAGGTTGAAACATGTCGCGGAAAATTACGAATGCTCGTATCCGGAAGGAAGCAAGCTCGGACCCCACTACGTGCCGAATGGCATGCTTATCGCTGCCGCCGTGCATCTGGGCTTCAACTGTAAGGAGCATGTTGACGATCTCGGGTACGACACGCCCAACACGACCTTCAATATGTCGAAGTCCGTGATCGACGATCTTGATGCCGAGATCCGGCCCAAGACGGGCTTCGCACAAGATCGCGCTCGTGCACGTCTACGGCGGCAGGCAAATGCGCAGTTCGCGACGGTCAAGCAACGGCTTTCGCAAGGCGATGACGTCTGGCCCCCAACATAACTGGCCTTTCTTGACGGGTTATAGAGCCTGGCCGGCTGGAAAGTGATCTGTAATGTCTGATTTGCCGGCCGACTCACCCGGTGTGTACGACGTCGGCATCCTGCAGCCGTTCGTGGATGCTCTGCCTGAAGAGGAACAGCGCAGCGGAATGGTCGTGCTGTTCAATCTTGTGCAGCTTCACCGCCTGGTCAACGATTTCGGTGGTGCCGTCGCGCTTCTCGATCACGTCGAGATCGAGGTAAAGAAAATTCAGGTCTTGAGGACGACACAGTCGGTCTTATTCAACCGCGCGCTGCACATGTATAAGATATGGAGCGAAATGGCAGGGAGGGATGCCGCCGCTACCATTTTTCATTTTGGAAAAACCATCGACGCTATTCGCAGTGGCATGCGCAAATTGCCGACAATCTTGAACGGTGTCGATCATGACCGATTGCGCGCGGCCAGCAAGCAGTTCCACCGATCCTTTCCGGATTATGCGCTGATCAGGCATGGAGCCGGACATCGCGCCGAGAGCACGGCATCAATCCAATCTCTTAATAAACATTCCGAGGACGGAACCTTCATTTTCGGCACGATCAAAGACCGTGTTTATACCGTCACGTTTGAAAGCAAGCACCGCACTTTGGCAATCGATAAGCCGACGCGACGCATTCTTGCTCAGATTGCAAAGAGCATCTACGAAGCTTTTCCAAAACTGACAGAAAGCTTGCCGACTATCCTCGTTGTGGAGGAGGTCGATCTTGAAGCGTCCAAGCCCGACAATATCAGCGGTGAGAGTTGTTGATCGGTAGGGCACCTTGCCAGCAAGTCACCGAATATTTGTCACGCGCATGTTTGTGCCGACAACATCTCGCCACAGTGGAAGAATCATTCAGTTATTCGTCGATGGCGATTGCAGGCGGATGCTGCACCGCCACCGAGCCGTCGTGCGCAGTGGCAGAAGAGCAAGAGCATGATCCATCAAGCTCTTGGTGCTGATGCCCCAGTGCTTCATTGCGACTAACCAAAGCTAAACGCACCGCCTCGCGAACCAGGAAACCCGCGCTAGCGGTTGATCGTCGCTTTATCCGAGCAGATCACAAGACGGCGCGAGCCGCGCGTCATCGCAACATAAAGATGCCGGCTGTCCATCACATCAGGATTGAGGATTACGCAGACATCGGCTTCCAGCCCCTTAAGCAGGAGCGTGCTGCCAACCGTCCGCCTAGCAAGGGGCCTGCCGATCAGGCGAGATTGTTCTCGAACCTGCACCGCGGCATCGAGGAGCGAAAGCCCGTCGTGCGATCCGCAAGCTTGAAACATCCGGTGGCAACCACGCAGCACAGGTGGCCGGTGTGTTCGAACGCCCGCGTCCTTGCTGATGGCGGCCAAGACCGCAGACGCACCCGCGTAACTCGGCTTGCCCGCGAATTCCATTGCCGCACGTTTAACTTCCGATGGCTCCTTCCGGGCGCGCCCAGCCCGAAGCGTCTTGACGCGCGTGAGAAGGTCGTCCGGCCCCACATTCGTCATCACGAGGGCGGCGAAATTAACAAGGCGATCCAAGGCTTGCGCGTGGCCAAGATCGAATGCGTTCGCGAATTCCACGAGATCGCGCATGTCAACGCTTTCCGCCGCGACGGCGCCCGGCGTCTGGCTGGCAAAACGCCGCTGCTCCGCTGGCTTCGTCGCATCCGCGACGATCAGCACGCAACCGTCCGCCGTGGGTGCCTTGGTCAGGCACGCCTTGAGCCTTATGGCATGATCGTTAGATCCATCGAGAAGAACGTGAACTACGTTCTTGGGCGCCGAGGTAAGGTCGATGCTCCCATCGGCAAGAAGCGTCTTGCGGGCTTCCAGCAGCCAGTGACCGAATGCCTCTTCTCCTGCGTTTTTCCATCGCCAGGGCGTGCCCAACTCACCCGCACTTCCGAAAGTCGCATGCACGTCGTTATCCCAATCGACGAGCGTGTCTCCCTTGAATCCGAAAATTGCCTGCATCGGATCGCCAAGGACGCAGGACGGAAGCGCATCTCCCATAACCTTCGCCAGCGCATGCTGCACAGCCGAGCAATCCTGATATTCATCGACAAAGAGTCTGTCGTAGGTCGCCCGCAGGACGTCGCTGAGATGTCCCGCTTCTAAGAGGGCGACCGCCGCTTTGCGTATCGCGGGATAGTCCGATCCAGGGCTCGCCAGTTGCAAGATTGCCGGGTTGTGTCCGCTGCGCGCCGGAAACATTGAAATGATCCGCATAGCAAAGCCATCGAGCGTCGCAAGGCGATAACGCGACGACGCAACGCGCGCGCGGTCGAGGCGTCCGCGCAAGGCGGCCACGCCCGCGTTTGTGTGCGTCAGGACCAGAATCGGTTTGGACTTGGAGTGGCGCGATAGCGCGCCGGCGATCAACTGCGTCTTTCCGCAGCCGGCGGGAGCCGTGATCGCGCCGCGCTCGATTTCCAGCAGGTCGATTTCAGGCGCGACCATCGTCGATCCACGCGAAAATGCGCTCGACGATAGCGCGGAAGCCCGCATCGCATTGCGCGAGAGCCGGCCCCACGATTTCACGGCCGCAATGCTCCATCGCGGTCACGGATTTGAACCACGGATTGTTCTTTGTGGCACACGCCTTAGCAAGACAGGTGCGGGTTTCCGGTGTGACAGCCTTGCGGCATGCGGCGAGCGCGATCTTGCCGCCGGAGGCCGAGGTGATGTGGGCACCAACGAGTTCTTCACCATGAAGCTTGACGGCATGCGCGAGAAGCGCGGTTACGGCGTCGGCCGGGAGGGAGGCGAACAGCTCATCTTCGAGCGCACAGCCTTCCCGCCACCGGAAAATAGCCCCCACGGCTTTACTGAATGTCTCTTCGATACCCCTGTCAGGCTGCTTGTCATCGTCGCGCAGAACATTGGTGCGGTAGCCGAGGCTGTGGAATGCGTTCGCGCGGCGATAAAGATTATCGCACCCGTTGGCATCCACCAGCGTCACGCCCACCGCCTGCATCGGCACTTTACCGCCAGCCGTTCGAAACTGGTCGATACCGCGCACCAACCCGACTTCGCTTGCACCCTCGCAGATCAGAACGGACGAACTCAGGAAGGCTTCAGGAAATAACCGCAACGTGCCCTGGATTTCGGCCTTAGTGCCAACAACCCTCGCATGGTGCCCATCCTTGCCGCGTCTCAACACCGTGAGTTGCTCCGCCGACAACTCACGCACGACGACGGGCGAGTGCGTTGTCAGGAAGCCTTGCAGCGGCGGCGGGGTCTCCTTCGATCCGATCGACTGCAACAGCCTGACGAGCCGGTGCGGTTCGAGGCCATGCTCAACCTCGTCAATCAGAATGACCGTCGCTTCCTTAGCGGCTTTCCGCTGAAGACCCGCGACCAACAGGCGGGCAGAGCCCGTGCCGAGGCCACGAAGCGGAATTCCGGCCTCGTTGTGAAGCGCGATCATGCCGCCGCTGAACGATACGGAATGCGCGTCCAAAAGCGCCTTGGGCTGTGTGCCGATGTCGATGCCAAGTTCGCGCGCGGTCGTTCCGACGATACCGAGCGTGGCGGAGAGTTGCTGTTCTGCGATATCGCCGAAGGCGGCCCGCGCTTGGCGCGCCGCCTCGGCCATCGCGCCCGAGGTTTCGGCCTTCTCGTCGGAAAGCTTCGTCAGCACCGAGCCGCGCCGCCATGCCAGATCGTTCTCGGCAAACGCGCCGATGCGCGTTGGGCAAAGCCGGTTGCGGTCGCTCCAGGTAAGATACCGAGTCTGTCCCTGTGCTTCGGAGCGCTCCGAAATGAGCGTCCATACCGGCTCGAGATCATTTTTCACGGAAAGGTTCAGGGTCAGCACCGTCTCCTTACCGCTTTCGGGCTCATCGTCGATTTCGCCCGCCGCCGCGTCGAAGGACCGAAGATAGTTGCCGTACACCTCCATGCTCTTGAGGCTGTCATCCAGTTCGCCCAGCGTGATCGAGATAGATATCGGCGCTGAAACGTCCAGCCCGTGGAAATCCGCGTCTGAGAACGAAAGGCTGCGTCTCGCGCCAAGGCAGAGATCGACCGCGTCAAGAACTGACGACTTGCCCGCATCGCCGGAACCGATCAGGCAGTTGATGCCGCTCGACGGTCGCCAGGTGAAGGACTTGAGGCAACGAAAGTTGCGAATGTCGACGACGCGGATGCGGGCCACGGAAGGACTCAAATAAGATTAACGAAGAGGCTAAAGCATACACTGTTACAATCTGCGGTCGCTAGCCCGAACCGGCGCGCCGCAACCATTGAGTAGTGGGACGGAGCTGCGCCATTCCATATGTACAGGCAGAACGCCCTGGAATCGACAAAGCATCCCTACCACATGCCCGCATGCGTCTTGGGGCTTTGTGCTCAGTCGGGCGATAGCGTACTTTATCTACGCCGCGAGCCGCGGTATCTGCCCTTCGGCCAACCGAAGGAATTGAGTGTTGCAAGCCCGGGATTTGGACTTCCCTGGGAACATTCGAAGCCGCAGTTGGATCGCAGACGTTGCGCTCTTGCCGGTCGGCAAGAGCGTTGGATTTTCAGTCCGGTTGGGTTGGCACGATGGCAGCCCGGCGCCGCTGTAGATCCCCAAAGTGCAGGCAGCATTCACACGGTAGGCGCTGAATTTTCAGATTGCAGGAGCCGAGCCCAAGAGCTTTGACGATTGCTCAGTAAATTGCCTGTATGCAAGACAATTGGTTCTCGGGACCACAATTGGGGGGATCGTACCGTGACAGCTTCTCTTGATGGCGAAATTCGCGGCGGTCACCATCATATGCAGGTCCGCGTCTATTTCGAAGATACGGACTCCGGCCAGATTGTTTATCACGCGAATTTCTTGCGCTTCATGGAACGCGGCAGAACAAACTACTTGCGTTTGCTCGGAACGAATCAGCGAGAGCTCCTCAAAGAAGCGCAGAACGATGCGCCAGGCTTTGCCTTTGTGGTCCGTTCGATGACCATCGATTTTCTAAAACCGGCAATCTTGGACGACCTGCTTGAGGTTGTCACAGTTCCAGAAGAGGTGAGGGGCGCATCGATTGCCTTGCTCCAGGAATGTAGGCGCGGAGACGATCTTTTAGTCACGGCCCGCGTACGCGTGGCATTTATCTCGGGCGGAAAAGCACAGCGCATCCCGAAGTCACTGCGGCTCGCCATGGAAGGGCATGGATAAATCTACGCTTGTTCACGCTATAGCCCTCCAACGCCCCAATGAAATCAAGGCGCTGTGTTGCGATGTTGGCAAGCCAGAGTTCTCCGGCATCGTCTATCATGCCAATTATCTGCGCTATATGGAGCGCGGGCGGACCAATCATCTGCGGCTGATGGGCGCCGAGCAGCAGGCGCTGTTCGAGCAGCCCGAGACCGACGGCGCCGGCTTCGCCTTCGTGGTGCGCTCGATGCATCTGGACTTTTTGAAGCCCGCGCGGATGGACGACGTGCTCGATGTCGTGACCTGGCCGATCGCGGTGAAGGGCGCTTCCATCATGCTGGCGCAGGAGGTGCGCCGGGCTGAGGACGTGCTGGTGAAAGCGGAAGTGCGCGTCGCCTTCATCAGCGGCGGTCGCGCGCAGCCGATTCCGAAATCGATCCGGACCTTGATGAAGGCCGATCTGATTTCGTGATCGCCCGATTTGCAGTGGCCTATCGACTCCACCAATTGCAGCGATAGATTGCGGCCCCAACCAACCGATGAGGCCATCATGTCGCGCCCGCCGCTTCCGCCCTTCACGAGAGAGACCGCTGCGCAAAAGGCGCGCATGGCCGAGGACGCCTGGAATTCGCGCGATCCGGCGCGCGTCGCGCTCGCCTATACCGAGGACAGCCGCTGGCGCAATCGTTCTGAAGTCTTTCAGGGCCGTGAGGCAATCGTTGCATTCCTCACCCGCAAATGGGAGAGGGAGCACGACTACCGACTGATCAAGGACCTCTGGGCTTTCGACGGCAATCGTATCGCGGTGCGCTTCCAGTACGAATGGCATGATGGCAAAGGTCAGTGGTATCGCTCCTACGGCAACGAGCAGTGGGAATTCGACGAGCACGGCCTGATGAAGCGGCGCGAGGCCTCGATCAACGACATTGCGATCGCCGAGAAGGACCGCCGCTTTCACTGGCCCGCGCCGGGGCCGCGGCCGGCAGATGTGCCGGGGCTGGGCGAGAGTCCGTTCTGAGCCCTCAACCCTCATGGTGAGGAGCCGCGAAGCGGCGTCTCGAACCATGCAGGCCTCGCCGTTGCGGTGGGGGCCTCGATTCTTCGAGACGCGCGCGAGAGCGCGCTCCTCAGGATGAGGGGATGGATTTGCGCGTCAAGAACCTTGTGATCGCCCCACCGAGCTTCGCGTTGTCCATCGGCTGCGTCAGTGACGCTCGCGCCGTTGCGACGACATCATCCGGCGCCTTGCCGTCGCGCAGGTCGCAACACACCTGTGCGAACGCCACGTCGAACTCCGGATGCGGCTGCACGGTCAGCGTGGTGCCGTTGGCGTAGAGCAGGCCGGCATGCGGCGTGAAGTCCGACGACAGGATCGTCAGCGCCTCGTTCGGCGGCTCGATCACCTGGTCCTGATGCGAGGCGGCGATTGCGATGGCTTCGCCGTCGACGACGCCATTCTCCGGCAGCACCTGATAAACGTGCCGGCCGATGCCCCAACCCTTCTCCGACTTGCGTACAGTGCCGCCGAGCGCTTGTGCGATCAGTTGATGGCCGAAGCAGACGCCCACCATCGGCGTCTTGTTGGCGTAAGCCGTGCGCACGAAATCTTCCAGCGGCGCGATCCAGTCGAGCCTGTCATAGACGCCGGCCGCCGCGCCGGTGATCAGGATGGCCTCCAAGCCGCGCGGATCGGGCAGCGCATCCCCATTCGGAATGCTGACGATGTCGATTGTAGCCATAGGGTCCTCGGCGAGGATCATGCGCTCGAACATGTCCGGAAACGAGCCGTGCCGCTCGCGATGCTCTTGAGGAACGAGCCCGGTCTCGACGATGGTGATGCGTGCCATATGCTACCTGCGGAGGCAGGCAGCATACAACAGGACCCGCACGGCGTCCAAATCAACCAGGCGCAAAACCATGTGCGGACTTGTCCTCGAGCTCAGTGAGCGCCTTGCGCATGGTCTCGACCAGATCCAGCGCCACCGGCGAGGGGCTGCGCTGGGCCGGGAAGACGGCCGAGAACTCGAAGTCGATGCGCGGCAGGAAGCGGCGCACGACGACGCCGCGCGTTGCAAATTCCTGTGCGGTGAAGGGATCGCAGATCGACACGCCAAGCCCCGACGACACCATGCCGCACATGATCTCCGACAGCGTGGTCTCCACCCGCAGCACGCGGCGAACGTCGCTGCGATGGAAGACCTGGTCGACCAGGTGCCGGCTCGATGATCCCGCCGACAGCGAGATGAACGTCTCGCCCTCGAAATCGCCCGGCTCCAGCACTTCCTTCTCCGCCAAACGATGTCCGGTCGGCAGCACCGCGACACGCGCCAACGCCGGCAGCCGCAGGCTCGGCAGCCCGGAATGGGCGATCGGCACCTCGGCAAAGCCGATGTCGCATTGATTGTTCAGCACCCAGTCGACCACGATCGGCGAGATCACGCCGAAGAAGGCGAGGTTGAGGTTGGGCCGCTCCTTCAAGAACTGCCCGGCGAGCCGCGGCAGATAGCCGTTCGCGAGCGCCGGCAGCGCGGCGATGCGCAGCGAGCCGGTGCGCCGGCCGCGGATTTCTTCGGCCGCCGCGGTGATGCGTTCGAGACCGACGAACGAGCGCTCGACTTCGGTGTAGAGCGCCATGGCCGCCGCGGTCGGCACGAGACCGGTGCCGCGTCGTTCGAACAACTCCATCTTCAGCAGCGCCTGGAAGTCGCGCAGCAACCGGCTGACGGCGGGCTGCGTCACCACCATCAGCTTTGCCGCCTCGGTGACGCTGCCGGTCAGCATGGTCGCCCGAAAGGCCTCAACCTGCCGCGAATTGATCCGCGCCATCTCGAATTCCACTCATAACATTTCGGCATGCAGAGGGTGCCATTATTCATTGGACGATGGAAGCTTGGTTTTGCGATCTTTTTCATCAGAGCTGGAGCCAGCCCGCTTTTTCGGCAGATTGGAGACGTTCAAACCTCCAAATCGCGCCAAAACCCGCCGAGCAGGGGCCGGAGCCCTGGTCGGAGAGGAATTTGCGCGGAAGGAAATGCGGAAGGTGCTTCGGCCGGAGACTTGTCGGCACGTCACCTCATTCCGGTACGGAGATCGGTCCACATGAAGACTTTTCGCCTTCTGACCGCGGTCAGCATCGCGGCGCTGATTGCCGCCCCGTCGGCCGCCTCGGCCCAGCAAAAGACGCTCTATGTCGCCGGCTATGGCGGCTCGTTCGAGAAGACGATCCGCGACGAGGTGATCCCCGCTTTCGAGAAGGAGAACGGCGTCAAGGTCGAGTACGTCGCCGGCAACTCGACCGACACACTGGCAAAGCTCCAGGCGCAGAAGGGCAACCAGCAGATCGACGTCGCCATCGTCGATGACGGCCCGATGTACCAGGCGATGCAGCTCGGCTTCTGCGGCAAGCTCGACGGATTGCCGGCCGATCTCTACGACACCGCCCGCTTCAAGGATGATCGTGCGGTCGCGATCGGCATCGTCGCGACCGGCCTGATGTACAACACCAAGGTGTTCAAAGAGAAAGGTTGGGCGCCGCCGACCTCGTGGAACGATCTGAAGGACCCGAAATACGCGAAGCAACTCGTCATCCCCCCGATCAACAACACCTACGGCCTCGAAGCCCTGGTGATGCTGTCGAAGATGAATGGCGGCGGCGAGACCAACGTCGATTCAGGCTTCAAGATCTTCAAGGAGCAGATCAATCCGAACGTGCTCGCCTATGAGCCGTCGCCCGGCAAGATGACCGAGCTGTTCCAGTCCGGCCAGGCCGTGATCGCGGTGTGGGGTACCGGCCGCGTGCAGAGCTTCGCCAATACCGGCTTTCCCGTCGACTTCGTCTATCCGAAGGAAGGCGCCGCGACGCTGCTGACGACGGCATGTCCAATCGCCAAGCCCAACGCTTCTCCTCTGGCCGCGAGCTTCGTCAAGATGCTGCTCGATCCCAAGATCCAGCTGGTGATGCTGAAGGACTATGGCTACGGCCCGGTGCTGAAATCGCTGGTGATCCCGCCCGAGCTCGGCAAGATGGCGCCGATCGGCGAGCGCGCGGCGAAGCTCTATAATCCGGACTGGACCGTCATCAACGAGAAGCGCGAGGAGTGGACCAAGCGCTGGAATCGCGAGGTCGAGCGCTGATCTGATCGTCCGTAGCGGAGACAGCGCATGGCCTATCTCGAGCTTGATCGGGTCGCAAAACAGTTCGGCGCGCAGACCGTGGTCGATGACTTCAGTCTGTCGGTGAGGAAGGGGGAGTTCATCTCCTTCCTCGGGCCTTCCGGCTGCGGCAAGACCACGACGTTGCAGATGATCGCGGGCTTCCTCGATCCCACCCGCGGTGCGATCCGGCTGGAGGGCAAGGACCTCACCGCGATCCATCCGGCCAAGCGCGGCCTCGGCATCGTGTTCCAGAGCTACGCGCTGTTTCCGCACATGACCGTGGCGGAGAACGTCGCCTTCGGCCTCGAGATGCGCAAGGTGTCGCGCGCTGAAAAAGCCGAGCGCGTCCGTGCCGCGCTGGCGATGGTCGGCCTCGCCGGCTATGAGGACCGTCATCCGCGCCGCATGTCCGGCGGCCAGCAGCAGCGCGTGGCGCTGGCGCGCGCGCTGGTGATCAAGCCGAGCGTCCTCCTGCTCGACGAGCCGCTGTCCAACCTCGACGCAAAGCTGCGCGAGGAGATGCAGATCGAGCTGCGCCAGATCCAGCGCACGATCGGCACCACCACGATCCTGGTCACTCACGACCAGAACGAGGCGATGTCGCTGTCCGACCGCATCGTGGTGATGAGCCAGGGCCGCATCGAGCAGATCGGCACGCCGCAGGAGACCTATGAGAAGCCGTCCTCGGCCTTCGTCTCGCAGTTCCTCGGCAAGACCAACGACTTTGCGGCGGCGATCGATCGGACCGTCACGCCGGCGCGGCTGACCGCGGGCTCCTGGAGCGCGCCGGCGCCGGCGGGTCTCAGCGGCCCTGTCACTGTCAGCATTCGCCCTGAAAGGATCGGCTTCGGCGATGCCGGCCTCAGCGCCAAGATCGTCACCCGCATCTTCCAAGGTAATCACTGGCTGTTCCAGTGCGAGAGCGAATGCGGTCCGGCGATCGTGATCCGCCAGAATGACGGCAAGGCGCAGCCGGCCGAAGGTGAGGCGGTGCGTCTGGCTTGGCGTCCCGAGGACATGAGTGTGCGTGCGAGGGGCGTCGCATGAGCGCGGCCGCCGAGGAACGTAACGCGCGTGCGCCGTGGGCTCTGACTGCGCCCGCCCTGATGCTGTTCGTCGGCGTGCTGCTGATTCCGCTGGCGATGACCGTGATGCTGTCGTTCCACGATTGGGGCCAGTACAAAGGCATCGAACCGGTCTTCATCCTCAAGAACTGGCACGAGATCGCGACCGATCCCTATTACGCCGAAATGTTCTGGCGGACCTTTCGAATCGCGATCCTGACCACATTACTCACCGCCGTCCTCGGCGCGCCTGAAGCCTACATCCTCAACCGCATGAGCGGTGGCTGGAAGAGCTTCTTCCTGCTGATCATCCTCGGGCCGCTGCTGATCTCGGTGGTGGCGCGCACGCTCGGCTGGGCGCTGCTGTTCGGCGGCAATAACGGACTGGTCAACAAGCTCTTGATGTCGCTCGGGGTGATCCGCTCCCCCATTCCCTTCATGTTCACTGAAACCGGCATGGTCGTTGCGCTCGCGCATGTGATGATGCCGTTCATGGTGCTGTCGGTATGGGCCGCGCTGCAGCGGCTCGATCCGCAGATCGAGAACGCCGCGACGTCGCTTGGCGCGGGACCCGCGACCATCATCCGCCGCATCATCATGCCCCAGATCATGCCGGGCGTGCTGTCGGGCGCCATCATCGTGTTCTCGCTCTCGGCCAGCGCCTTTGCGACGCCTGCGATCATCGGCGGCCGCCGGCTCAAGGTCGCCGCGACGCTCGCCTATGACGAGTTTCTCAACACGCTGAATTGGCCCCTCGGTGCAGCGGTCGCGACGCTCCTTCTCGTCGCGCTGGTGCTGATCGTGGTCGGCAGCAATGCGCTGATCGAGCGCCGCTATGCGGAGGTGTTCCGATGAGACGGAACGGGCCGCTGGCGTTGATCTTCCACACCATCTTCGTCATCGTCATGGTGGCACCGATCCTGGTGGTCTGCCTCGTCGCGTTTACACCCGAGGGCTTCCTGTCGCTGCCGACCAACGGATTTTCGCTACGCTGGTTCAGGACGATCGCCAACTACCCCGAATTCGTCCATGCGTTCTGGGTCAGCCTTGGGCTCGGCGCGTTGTCGTCCTTGGTGGCGCTGCTGTTCGCGGTGCCGGCGGCGCTGGCGATCGCGCGCTACCGCTTCCGCGGCCGCGATGCGCTCGCCGCGCTGTTCCTGTCGCCGCTGATGATTCCGCATGTCGTGCTCGGCATCGCCTTTCTGCGTTTCTTCACCTCCGCCGGCATGAGTGGCAGCTTCGCGGCGCTCATCATCGCGCATGTCATCATCGTGTTTCCGTTCGCGCTGCGACTAACACTGGCGGCGGCCACCGGCATGGATCTTTCTGTCGAGATGGCCGCGATTTCGCTCGGTGCCAACGGCTGGACGTTGTTCCGCCGCGTGACGCTGCCCTTGATCCTGCCCGGCGTCATCAGCGGCTGGGCGCTCGCCTTCATCCAGTCCTTCGAC
The DNA here is from genome assembly GCF_023073875.1 of Bradyrhizobium sp. 154. Taxonomy (NCBI): domain Bacteria; kingdom Pseudomonadati; phylum Pseudomonadota; class Alphaproteobacteria; order Hyphomicrobiales; family Nitrobacteraceae; genus Bradyrhizobium; species Bradyrhizobium sp. 154. The sequence goes on along the minus strand of NZ_JADPKG010000021.1, from coordinate 144,049 downwards.
GATCTCACCATGACCGTCTTCCTCGCGGCGCCCGGTACCGAGACGTTGCCGGTGCGCATGTTCCTTTATATCCAGGACAACATCGATCCGCTGGTGACGTCGGTCTCGGCCTGCGTGATCGCGATCACCATGACCGCCCTCATTCTGCTCGACCGCTTCTACGGGCTCGACCGTGTGCTCGCCGGCAAGGGCGATACGGGACGATAGGAAAATCTATGTCTAAAGCGTTTTCGAGCGAAGTGGACGCCGGCTCGCGTAGAGACAACGCGTCAAAGCAAAAATCTGAATACGACGTCGCCGTCGTCGGCGGCGGGCTGCTCGGCTCCGCCATTGCCTGGGGCCTCGGCCGGCTCGGCAAAAAAGTCGCGGTGCTCGACGAAGGCGACATCGCCAAGCGCGCCTCGCGCGCGAACTTCGCGCTGGTCTGGGTGCAGAGCAAGGGGCTCGGCATGCCCGCCTATACGGTGTGGACCGTGCAGGCGTCGCAGGCGTGGAGCCGACTTGCGTCGGAGCTGAAGCAGCAGACCGGGCTCGACGTCTCTCTTCAGCAGAATGGCGGCTTCCATCTCACCCTCGGCGAGGACGAACTCGGCCAGCGCACCGAGCTGGTCAAACGCATGCACAACCAGGTCGGCGCGGCCGACTACAAGATGGAGATGCTCTCCGCATCCGAAGTGAAGAAGTCGCTGCCGCTGATCGGCCCCGAAGTTTCCGGCGGCAGCTATTGCCCGCTCGACGGCCACGTCAATTCGCTGCGCACGTTCCGCGCCTTCCACACCGGTTTCAGGGCGTTCGGCATCGATTATTTTCCGGAACGTCCGGTGTCGGCGATCAGCAAGAGCGGCGGCGAATTCCGCCTGACCACGCCGAACGGCGAGCTGCGCGCCGCGAAGGTCGTGCTTGCCGCCGGCAATGCCAACCAGACGCTGGCGCCGATGGTCGGGCTCTACGCGCCGATGGGCCCAACCCGCGGCCAGATCGTGGTGACCGAGCGCACCATGCCGTTCCTGCCACATCCGCTGACCACGATCCGCCAGACCGACGAGGGCACGGTGATGATCGGCGACAGCAAGGAGGACGAGCTCGACGACCGCGCGCTGAAGCATTCCGTCAGCGCCGTGATGACCGATCGCGCCCAGCGGATGTTTCCGCATCTGTCGCGGCTCAACGTTATCAGGAGCTGGGCCGGAATCCGCGTCATGCCGCAAGACGGCTTTCCGATCTACGACCAGTCGGAGACGCATCCCGGCGCCTTCGTCGCTTGCTGTCATTCCGGCGTGACGCTCGCCTCCAACCACGCGTTCGAGATCGCGCGCATGGTGGCGCAGGGCGCGCTCGAGCCGGAGCTGGTCGGCGCGTTCTCGGCGAGTCGTTTTGGCGGTGCGGGCGCTGCGAACCACAGCGGTTATTAGAAATAGGAGGCTCGATTTGAATCGATGCTGGCCCAGAGCTCAAATCACCTCTCCCCGTTGGGCAGAGGTGAACCCTCGCGCAGCCGAACAAGATTCCATCACGCTCTAGAACTTCTTAAGGAGCCAAGAGGCATTCCCCATGTTTAGGCGATCCGAACAGGACAAACGGCCACAAGTGCAGATTTTCGTCGATGGCGCTGCCGTTGCAGCACGTCAGGGCGACACTGTCTCTGCGGCGCTATTGGCCTCCGGCGTTGATGCGCGGCGGTCCACCGCAGTGAGCGGCGCGCTGCGCCTGCCCTATTGCATGATGGGGGTGTGCTTCGATTGCCTCGTCACCATCGATGGCATCGGCAATCGCCAGGGGTGTCTCGTGCCCGTCGCAGAGGGCATGAGAATCGAGATCCAAAAGGGCAAGCGGGAGATCGGCAAATGACTGTGGCTCCCAAGCGCGAAGCCTACGACATCGTGGTGATCGGCGCAGGTCCCGCCGGCCTCGCGGCCGCTGCGACCTCAGCCGAAGCCGGCCTGTCGACGCTGCTGCTCGATGAGAATATCGGTCCGGGCGGTCAGGTTTTCCGCGCCATTGGCTCGACGCCCCTGACAGAGCGCAATCAGCTCGGCGCCGATTATTGGGCGGGCGCCGATCTCGTGCAGGCGCTGCGCGCCAGCAATGCCGAGGTCATCCATCGCGCGACGGTCTGGAGCCTCGATCGCAACCTCGAGATCGCCGTCTCGATCGGCGGCGCCTCTGCCTTCGTTACGGCGCAGCGCGTGATCGTCGCGACCGGCGCGCTGGAGCGGCCGTTTCCAATTCCCGGCTGGACGCTGCCCGGTGTGATGACCGCGGGCGCCGCGCAGACGATGCTGAAATCGTCGGCGCTGGTGCCTGACGGACGCACCTTGATCGCAGGGCAGGGGCCGCTGCTCTGGCTGCTCGCCGCGCAGATCCTGCGCCTCGGCGGCCGCATCGACTGCATCCTCGACACGACCGAGCGCGGCAATTATTTCGCCGCGCTGCCGCACGCCTTCGCCTTTCTGACCTCGCCCTATTTCACCAAGGGGCTATCCATGATGCGCGAGGTGAAGGCGAAAGTGCAGGTCGTCTCCGGCGTTACCGAGCTCTCTGCATCCGGCGACGGTCAGCTCGCGAGCGTGAGCTATGTCGCCGGCGGCAAGCGCGAGACCATTCCTTCGGATCTGTTGCTGCTGCATCAGGGCGTTGTGCCCAACGTCAATCTGGCGATGTCGGCCGGCGTCGAGCATCGTTGGGACGAGCTGCAATTGTGCTGGTCGCCGGTGCTCGATGCTAACGGGGATTCGTCGGTCGCCGGCATCGCGATTGCCGGCGACGGCGCTGGCATCGGCGGCGCGAGCGCGGCCGTGGCGCGCGGCCGCATCGCGGCGCGCGCGGCAGTGGAAGCACTGGCGCCCGCGGCTGCCGCGAAGCTCGCGCCAATGTCGGCGCTTCGTGCCGATCTCGCTAAGGCCGAGCGCGGCCGCATCTTCCTCGATACGCTGTTCCGCCCGTCGCCGCAGTTCCGCATTCCCTCGGGCGATACCATCGTCTGCCGCTGCGAGGAGGTCACCGCAAGGGACGTTCTCGACTCAGTCGCGATCGGCGCGACTGGGCCGAACCAGCTCAAGGCCTATCGCCGCACCGGCATGGGTCCGTGCCAGGGCCGGCTCTGCGGTCTCACCGTCACCGAGCTGATGGCGCAGGCCCGCGGGAAGACCCCGCAGGAGATCGGCTATTACCGGCTGCGCGCGCCGGTGAAGCCGATCACGCTCGCCGAGCTCGCCGCCGTTCCCAAGAGCGAGGCCGACGTCAAGGCGGTGGTGCGCGGATGACCAGAAACGTGGATGCAATCGTCGTCGGCGGCGGCATCCACGGATGCTCGACCGCGCTGCATCTGTGCCTTGCCGGCATGAAGCCGGTGCTGATCGAGAAGGATTATGCCGGCCGCCACGCTTCCGGCGTCAACGCCGGCGGCGTGCGCCAACTCGCCCGGCACATCCCAGAGATTCCGCTCTCAGTCCGTTCGATGGGAATTTGGGAGAGGATCTCGGAGCTCGTCGACGACGATTGCAGCTTTGAAAGCTACGGCCAGGTCCTCGTCGCGGAGAACGAAGAGGAGCTGGCCGTCTGCCGCGCGCGCGTGGCCGAGCTCAACGCGCTCGGCTTCACCCATGAAGAGCTGATCGATGCGGCCGAGTTGCGACGTTTGGTGCCGGCCGTGGCCGAGACCTGTCCCGGCGGCGTCGTGTCGCGTCGTGACGGCGCAGCCAATCCGGCGCAGACGACGACCGCCTTCCGCCGCAAGGCCGAGCAGCTCGGCGCCATCGTGCGCGAGGGCGAGGCGGCCGGCAACATCCGTCACAGCGGCGGTCTCTGGCACGTCGATGTCGGCCCGGACACCTATGCCGCACCGGTGCTGGTCAACGCGGCGGGCGCCTGGGCCGGGAAGATCGCCGCCGCCCTCGGCGAACCCGTTCCGGTCGAAACCGTGGCGCCGATGCTGATGATCACCTCGCGCGTGCCGCACTTCATCGATCCCGTCGTGATCCTGCGCGGCCGCAAATTGTCCTTCAAGCAATTCTCGAACGGCACCGTGCTGATCGGCGGCGGCCATCTGGCAACGCCGAACCAGGATCGCAACGAGACGGTGCTCGACTGGAAGAGCCTCGCCATCAGCGCCCGCACCGTGTTCGAGCTGTTTCCGGTGATGCGCAGCGCGATGATCGTGCGGGCCTGGGCCGGCATCGAGGCCAGGATGAAGGACGACATCCCCGTATTTGGCCCGAGCTCACGTCACGTGGGCCTCTATCACCAGTTCGGCTTTTCGCTGCATGGCTTCCAGCTCGGCCCCGGCGCCGGCGCCGTGATGGCGGAGCTGATCGTCAACGGCGGCACCCAGACCCGCGTCGGCGATCTCGGCATCGACCGCTTCCATCCTTCCACGCTCTAGAACAAGAGGACATCATGAGCATCACCCGCAGCATCCGCACGCCCATCATGCACCGCGCCGTCGAAGCCAATGGATTCGTCTTCCTCGGCGGCACCATCGCCGACGACACCTCGGTCTCGATGGGCGACCAGACCCGCAACATCCTCGGCAAGATCGCCGGCTATCTGAAGGAAGCGGGAACCGACAAGAGCCGAGTGGTCAGCGCCTCGATCTTCGTCACCGATCTGTCCAAGAAGAAGGAGATGGACGCGGCCTGGACCGAGTTCTTCGGCGACGATCTGCCGACCCGCGCCACGGTCGGCGTCGCCGATCTCGGCGGCGGCGCGCTGATCGAGGTGGTGGTCACCGCCGTGAAGGGCTGATCGTGCAGACCGATAGGGACGTCAGCGCTTTCCTCGCGCTGTCGCGCCCTTCGAGCTGCGCTTGATCTTGCGCTTCTGCGGGACTACTAGGGAGCTCTCAATCAGGAACTTCGCAGCCATGGATTTTACCCCAACCGCAAAGCCCATCCGCCTTGCTCACGGGGAATTCCATGCCTGCTTCGATCATCCTGTCGAATCTGTCGCTGTCCACGCCTGACGGCCGTTCTCTTCTCTCCAACATCGATCTGACTTTCGCGGCCGAACGGACCGGTCTCGTCGGCCGCAATGGTGTCGGGAAGACGACGCTGCTCGCGTCGATTTTGGGCGAGCATGTTCCCCAGTCCGGGCGCATTCTTGTCAACGGGACCGTCGGCCTGTTGCGCCAGAACGTCCAACCGCTTGCAGATGCGACGGTGGCCGATGTGTTCGGCGCGCGGCGGGCTCTGGAGCTGCTTAGCCGCGCTGAGCGGGGCGACGCCTCGGCCGACGAGATCGCCGCGATCGACTGGACGCTCGAAGGGCGGCTTGAGAAGGCCCTGGGGCGCCTCGGCTTCGATCCCTGTCCCGATACGGAGCTCGCCCGCCTGTCCGGCGGCCAGATCACGCGCGTGCGTCTCGCCGCATTGGTGTTTGCCGAGCCCGACTTCCTGCTGCTGGATGAGCCCACCAATAATCTCGACCAGGATGGACGCGGGGCGGTGACTGATCTCCTTGCTGCCTGGCGCGGCGGCGCGATCGTCGTCAGCCACGACCGGAACTTGCTCGAAACGATGGATGCGATCGTCGAGCTGACATCGCTCGGGTCAACCCGATACGGCGGCAACTGGAGCAGTTTTCGCGCGCAGAAGGCCGTCGAGCTCGCTGCGGTCAGGCACGACCTCGCGCATGCCGAGAGATACCTGTCCGAGATTGACGGCAAGGCGCAGGAAACAGCTGAACGGAAGGCGCGCAAGGATAGCGGCGGCAGGAAGAAGCGCGCCAAGGGTGACATGCCGCGTATCCTGGCCGGCGCGCGCAAGGACCGCAGCGAGGACAGCGGGGGCAAGAATGCACAAATCGCCGAGCGGCGGCGCGCGGAAGCGGTCGAGGCCGTCGATACGGCACGCCGACGCATCGAGGTTCTTCAACCGCTGTCGGTCAAGCTGCCCGCGACCGGCCTGCCGGCGGGCAGGGAGATGGTTTGGCTCGACGGGGTCAGCGCCGGCTATCGGCCGGAGCAGCCCGTCTTGCGCGATCTCTCGCTCACGATCGTCGGTCCGGAGCGCGTTGCGGTCGTCGGACCGAATGGCTCGGGCAAGACAACGCTGCTGAAACTCATTGCAGGCGAGTTGCACCCTGTCGCGGGTACGGTCCGGGTCAGGCCCGACTTCGCGCTGTTCGACCAGAAGGTCAGCCTGCTTGATCCTGCGATCTCTATCTTTGAGAATTTCAGGCGTCTCAATCCGAAAGCGGATCCTAACGCCTGCCATGCAGCCCTGGCTCGCTTCATGTTTCGCGCCGATGCTGCCTTGCAGCTGGTCGGAGGCCTGAGCGGCGGGCAAATGTTTCGCGCTGGCCTCGCCTGCGTGCTGGGTGGGACGCCGCCGCCGTCCCTGCTGATCATGGACGAGCCGACCACTCATCTCGATATCGAGTCTATCGAAGCCGTTGAAGCTGGCCTGAGGGCCTATGACGGCGCACTGCTCGTCGTCAGTCACGACGAGGCATTCCTGCAGGCGATCGGGATCACGCGCCGGCTCGAACTTGCCGGCAAGGAGATTCGCGTCAAAGACGGGATCATCTGATCCCGCCTTACCTCCCGACACGGCGGCTGATCATGGTGAAGATCTCCAAAAGCCCGACGCCCTGCCCCCAGCGCGTCGGGCGGAAAGATTGACTATCAATCGGTGATCCCAATGCCATTGTTGTGACGCGTATCTCACCGCTTTTCCATTCCGGGAAACTACCGCGTCGGAACCGCTACGCCCTGCCGACCGGTTCCAACGCCTCGCCGATCTCCAGCGGGTGGGCCATGGTCTCGTGCAGCGCGTCGCGATCGAGCTCGCCTTCGGAGATGCTGATGACGACGCAGGCAACGCCATTGCCGATCAGGTTGGTCAATGCGCGGCACTCGCTCATGAACTTGTCGATGCCGACCAGGATCGCGATCGACTGGATCGGGATGTCGGGCACGATCGAGAGCGTCGCGGCGAGCGTGATGAAGCCGGCGCCGGTGACGCCCGAGGCGCCCTTCGAGGTGATCATGGCGATGCCGAGAATGCCGAGCTCCTGCCAGATCGTCAGATGGGTGTTGGTCGCCTGCGCCAGGAACAGCGTTGCCAGTGTCATGTAGATGTTGGTGCCGTCGAGGTTGAAACTGTAGCCGGTGGGGATGACCAGGCCGACGACCGAGCGCGAGGCACCGAGATGCTCCATCTTCTGGATCATCTGCGGCAGCACAGTCTCCGAGGACGAGGTGCCGAGCACGATAAGCAACTCGTCCTTGATGTAGGCGATGAAGCGCAGGATCGAAAAACCGGCGAGCCGGGCGATCGCACCGAGCACGATCAGCACGAACAGGATGCTGGTCAGGTAGAACGCGCCGATCAGGGCGGCGAGGTTGAGCAGCGAGCCGAGACCGTAGGCGCCGACGGTGAATGCCATCGCGCCGAAAGCGCCGATTGGCGCCACGCGCACGATGATGCGGATAATACCGAAGAACATTTTTGCGGCCTTGTCGATCGCGTCCGCTATTGGTTCACCGGCCTTGCCCAGGAAGGCGATGGCGAAGCCCGACAGGATCGAGATCAACAGCACCTGAAGCAGGTCGCCCCGCGCGATGGCGCCCAGATAGCTGTCGGGGATAATCGCCATCAGATGGGCGACGATGCCCTCTTCCTTGGCCTTGGTGACGTAGGTGGCCACCGATTTCGGATCGATCGTGGCGGGATCGATGTTGAAGCCGTGCCCGGGCTGGAGAATCTCCCCGACGAGCAGACCGACCGCGAGCGCGACGGTCGAGACCGTCTCGAAGTAGATCAGGGACTTCAGCCCGACCCGGCCGACACGCTTGAGATCGCCCATCGAGGAGATGCCGTGCACCACGGTGCAGAAGATCACCGGTGCGATCATCATCTTGATCAGCGCAATGAAACCGTCGCCGAGCGGCTTCAAGGCCTTGCCGAGATCGGGAAAGAAATAACCGATCAGCACGCCGAGCGCGATCGCGATCAGGACCTGGACGTAGAGGATCTTGTACCAGGGCTGGTGCCGGCGGAGGACGGCTGGCTGGACCGCGACTTGTGTCATATTGTAGGCCGGGAATGTATCGATCTTGCTTGATTTGCATCATGTGATGGCCGCCGCGGAAGCGACAATCACATTTTTGTCGGATCGCACGAAGATCGACTGCTGCACCGCAAGTCGGGGGAAACATGTCGACAACAGGCTCCGAAGAACGCGTGCAAGGCTATTTTCCGCGATGGAAACTCAAGACCTCGGGCGTGATCATGCCGGAGGAGCGGCTGTCTTGGGGCCAGACCGTTGTCTCCGGTCTCCAGCATTGCGTCGCAATGTCGGGATCAACGATCATCGCGCCGCTACTGATGGGGTTCGATCCCAATGTTGCGGTCCTGTTCTCCGGCATTGGCACGCTGATCTTCTTCGTCATCGTCGCAGGGCGCGTGCCGAGCTATCTCGGCTCGAGCTTTGCATTCATCGCCGTCGTCATCGCTGCCACCGGCTATGTGGGGCAGGGGCCGAACCCGAACCTGTCAGTTGCGCTCGGCGGCATTGTCGGAGCCGGCGTGCTGTACGGCGTGATTGCGCTGATCGTGATGTGGTCGGGGGTTGGCTGGGTCGAGAAGCTGCTGCCGCCGGCGGTCACCGGCGCCGTGGTCGCCGCGATCGGGCTCAACCTTGCGCCGGTGGCGGTCAAGGCGGTGAGCGCCGGCACGTTCGACACCTGGATCGGGCTTGCGACCGTTCTGATGATCGGCGTGGTCGCCGTTGCCGCGCCAAGCCTGTGGCGCCGCCTGCCGATCATTGCCGGCGCCATCGGCGGATATCTTTTGTACTTGCTGTTCGCGAACGGACTCGGTTTCGGCAAACCGATCGACTTCGCGCAACTCTCGGCCGCGCCGTGGTTCGGCCTGCCCAACTTCACCGCGCCGAGCTTCCATGCCGATGCAATCTTCCTGATCGCGCCGGTTGCGATAGTTCTCGTCGCCGAGAACCTCGGTCACATCAAGGCGGTCGGCGCCATGACGGGCCGGAGCCTCGATCGCTATCTCGGCCGCGCCCTGTTTGCCGACAGCCTCGCGACCATCGTGGCCGCCTGCGGCGGCGGCACCGGTGTCACCACCTATGCCGAGAATATCGGCGTCATGGCGGCGACGAAGGTCTATTCCACCTTGTTGTTCGCCTTCGCGGCCACGGTGTCGATCCTGCTCGGCTTCTCGCCGAAATTCGGCGCGCTCATCCTGTCGATCCCAGGTCCCGTCATCGGCGGGCTCTCGATCGTGCTGTTCGGGTTGATCGCGGCGATGGCGGGACGGATCTGGGTCGAGAACAAGGTCGACTTTGCAAATCCCGCGAACCTGATTACCGTCGCGGTGGCGCTCACGGCAGGCGCCGGCGATCTCACGCTCAAATTCGGTGCGTTCACCATCGGCGGAATCGGCACCGCGACCTTTGGCGCCATCATCCTGCATCAGATTCTGACCTCGCCACTCGCACGCGGCGCCGAGCGAATCGAAGCAATGCGCTGAGGGATGGAACAAAAAGCCAGTTCCGCCGATGATCAAGCATCCCGGAGAGAACTCATGCCACAAACCTCAACCTCCTTTCCCTCGCGCCTCGTGGGCCAATACGCGCTGGTGACCGGCGCCTCGCAAGGCATCGGCCGCGCCGTCGCCATCCGGCTCGCCCAGGAAGGCGCGACCGTCGCCATCAATTATTTCGATCATCCTGAAAGAGCCGAGGAGACGCTTGCGCTGGCGCGGACGGCATCGGGCGATCGGGGTCATGGCAGGCTCGATCACATCATCGTCAAGGCCGATGTCGGCAACGAGCAGGACATCGCCGCGATGTTCGAGACGGTCCTGGCGCGCTGGAAGCGCCTCGACTGCTTGGTCAACAATGCCGGCTTCCAGCGGGAATCGCCGAGCGATGCGCTCGACGTCGAAACCTATCGTCGCATCATTGACGTCAATCTCAATGGCGCCGTGCTTTGCGCCCAGAAGGCGCTCGCGCATTTCGTCGCCCGCGGCGGAGGTGGCAGTATCATCAATTGCTCCAGCGTCCACCAGATCATCCCAAAGCCCGGCTATCTCGCTTATTCGATCAGCAAGGGCGGCATGGCCAATCTGACGCGTACGCTGGCCCTCGAATTCGCCGGCCGCGGCATTCGCGTCAATGCGGTTGGACCCGGCGCGATCGATACGCCGATCAACGCGGCCTGGACCGGTGATCCCGAGAAGCGCGGCATCGTCACCTCCCACATTCCGCTCGGACGTGTCGGCACGCCGGAAGAGATCGCCGCGGTGTTCGCCTTCCTCGCCTCGGATGATGCGAGCTACATCACCGGACAGACCATCTATGCCTGCGGAGGCCTGACGCTGTTCCCCGAATTCCGGGAGAATTGGGCGAGCTGAACGTCAGCTTGGGAGCGTGCGCATCTGCGACGGCCCGACCGGTTGCAACGATTAGATCGTGGTCGCGAGGCAAGCCTTCTCGCTGGGCGTGCTGGCCACCAACGCCCGCGCGGCAAAGGCCGTCGGAGCCCGGTAGGGGTCTGCGGCGCCGTGTGCTATCGATCGTGGACGACGCTGCCGCTAGTGGTAAGCGCCGACACATGAAGGCTTCGTGACCACAACCATAAACATCAATGCCTACAGTGACGCGCTGGTGGTCCTCGGCACTGCCGGCGTCGTGGTGCCGATCGTCCGCCACTGGGGCATCAATCCGGTGTTGGGCTATCTTGGTGCCGGCGCCATCCTCGGCCCTCTCGGACTCGGCTCGCTCGTTCAGGACCTCCCGTTCCTGTACTGGTTCACCGTGGTGGACGCGCAGAACGTCGAAGGTATCGCCAATCTCGGCGTCGTGTTCCTGCTATTCCTGATTGGGCTCGAGCTGTCCTTCAGGCGGCTCGTGACGATGCGGCGCCTGGTGTTCGGGCTTGGCGGCCTGCAGGTGCTGGCGACGTCCGCGATCATTTTCGGCGCGACGCTTCTCGCGGGGAAGAATTCCCATACCGCCGTGATCCTCGGCGCAAGCCTTGCGCTGTCCTCGACGGCTATCGTGCTTGAGCTTCTGTCCAGCGACAGGCGGCTCGCGACCGTTGCGGGGCGCGCCAGCTTCTCGGTGCTGCTGGCCCAGGATCTTGCAGTGGTTCCCATTCTCGTGTTCGTCTCGGTGCTCGGCGCGGGCAGCGACGGCTCCGTCGTGACGCACATCTCCAGTGCGACCTTGAAGGCTGTAGTGGCGGTCGCTTTTCTCATTCTGATCGGACGGCTGCTGATGCGTCCGCTGTTCCAGATGGTTGCGGGCACTCATTCGACGGAGTTGTTCGTCGCGGCAACCTTGTTCGTCATCGTCGGCGCAGGCCTTGCCGCGCACCAAGCCGGCCTATCGATGGCGCTCGGAGCATTCGTTGCAGGGCTGATGCTGGCTGAAACGGAGTATGGCAAGGCCATTGAGGCCACCGTCGAGCCGTTCAAGGGCCTGCTGCTAGGCATCTTCTTCTTCACCGTCGGCATGGCCATCGACGTCCGCGTGTTCATGCGCGAGCCTGGTTGGTTGCTGGCCGCCGTCATCGGGGTTCTGACCGGCAAGGCGATCGTGCTCATCATCCTGGGCCGCCTCTTCAGGCTCTCGTGGCCGTCGGCGATCGAGGTCGGCTGCCTGCTGGCTCCAGTTGGCGAATTCGCTTTCGTAAGCATCGGGATGGCGGCGGCCCTCGGCCTGATTGAACCGCGCGTGTCGAGCTTTGCCATCGCCATCACCGCCGTAACGATGGCATTGACGCCGTTTTTGGGCATGCTCGGGCGACGATTGGCCGCGAAACTGGGTGGCGAGCGAACCCTCGATCCCGAACTGACGGTTCGGCCACCCGGGGACCGGGCGCAGGCCATCGTGGTCGGCTACGGCCGCGTTGGAAAAGTCGTCTGTTCGCTGCTGACCAGCCACGGCCTAAACTACATCGCGGTCGACAACGAAGCCGTCGCCGTGGCGCGCGACCGCCGCGATGGTCATAAGGTCTATTTTGGTGATGCGACAGAACCGGGCTTTCTCGAAGCCTGCGGCCTGATGCAGACGACCGGTGTGATCATCACCATTCAGTCGCGACCAGCAATCGATGCTGTCGTTGAGCGGATCCGCGCAGTGCGGCCGGACGTGTTGATCGTCTCACGTGCGCGGGACGCCGATCATGCCCGCCACCTCTATGCGATCGGCGCAACCGATGCGGTGCCGGAAACCATCGAGGCAAGCCTGCAACTTTCCGAAGCCGCACTGATCGGCCTCGGAGTCGCGGTCGGGCCTGCGATCGCCTCGGTGCACGAGAAACGGGACGAATTTCGGCTGACATTGCAGCAAGCCGCCCGCATTGCAGCAGAAGAGAAAACTCGTCTCCTCGATAGCACAGTGCGCCGGTCCCCGAGATAGCCACCTCTGCAGGCGGCCGGGCGCTGCGGACTATCATCATCTGGCAAAGCCCGCCCGCACGAACTACATCTGCGCCATGATAAATGCTCCGCTGCCAAACCTTCCGCTCCAGGATTTCATCGGCCGACACGAACGTCTGTTCGTGCTGACCGGCGCGGGCTGTAGCACCAATTCGGGCATTCCCGACTATCGCGACAGCCACGGCAATTGGAAGCGCACCCAGCCGGTGAATTTCCAGGCCTTCATGTCGGACGAGCATACGCGCCGGCGCTATTGGGCGCGCAGTCTGATCGGATGGCGGCGGTTCGGCCAGGCCAAGCCGAATGATGCGCATCATGCGCTGGCCCGGCTCGAGGCGAACGGCCGGTGCGGGATGCTGCTGACCCAGAACGTCGACCGGCTGCATCAGTCTGCCGGCCACCGGCAGGTGATCGACCTGCACGGCCGACTCGATCTGGTCCGCTGCATGGGCTGCGGCTGCAAGACGCCGCGCGATGAGTTTCAGCACGCGCTTGGTCGCGCGAATACGGCCTGGCTGAGGCTCGATGCCGCCGATGCACCTGATGGCGACGCCGATCTGGAGCACGAGGAGTTTTCGTCCTTCGAAGTGCCGGCCTGCGAAGCCTGCGGCGGCATCCTCAAGCCCGACGTCGTGTTCTTCGGCGAGAACGTCCCCCGCGATATTGTCGCCACCGCGCACGATCATCTGGCGCAGGCCGACGCCATGCTGATTGTCGGCTCCTCGCTGATGGTCTATTCCGGATTCCGCTTCGTGCAGGCTGCCGCGGAACGCAAAATTCCGATTGCAGCAGTCAATCTCGGCCGCACCCGCGCCGACGATCTCCTGACGCTGAAGGTCGAGGAGCGCTGCGAGTCGGCGCTTGCATTCCTGCTCTGATCGCGCAGGCGTCGAACACGTCTTGCCTATTGCATAGGTGCCAAGCAGAATAGTCAGGCGCGGCGTTGTCCTCGTCGTCCATGGCATGGAAATTGCTGCGCTTTCGACCTCAGTCTTGACGATCAGCGCGGAGAATTTGGAATGCTTGAGGGAGCCGAGGTGCGGCTTGCCGTCGATATCGGTGGCACATTCACCGATATCGTGCTGGACGTGGGCGAGGCGCGCAAGACGCGCAAGGTGCTGACGACGCCGCAGCGGCCCGAGCAGGCGGTGCTGGACGGCATGCGCCTCATCCTCGCTGACGCGCGCGCGCATATCAGCGACATCGACGTCTTCATTCACGGCACCACGCTCGCGACCAATGCCATCATCGAGCGGCGCGGCGCGAAAACCGCGCTGATTGCGACGGAGGGCTTTCGCGACGTGCTCGATATCGGCACCGAGAGCCGCTACGACCAATATGACCTCAGCATCGACAAGCCGAAGCCGCTGGCGCCGCGCAGTCTGCGCTTCACCGTCCCCGAGCGTATCGACGCGCACGGTGCCGTTCGGCTCCCGCTGGACGAGACTGCTGTGCGCGCACTCGCGCCGAAATTGCGCGAGCGAGGCGTCGAGAGCGTCGCGATCGCCTTCCTGCACTCCTACGCCAATCCCGAGCACGAACGCCGCGCTGCCGCGATCCTGGGCGAGGAGATGCCCGGCATCTCCGTGACCGTGTCGTCGGCCGTGTGTCCGGAAATTCGCGAGTATGAGCGCACCTCCACCGCGGTTGCGAACGCCTATGTGCAACCCCTTATCGACGGCTATCTGGCCCGCATGGCGGACGCCTTGCAGGTCGAGCAGTTCCGCGGCGCCATCTATCTCGTCACCTCCGGCGGGGGCGTCACCTCGATCGAGACGGCGCGGCGCTTTCCAGTGCGTCTCGTCGAGTCCGGTCCGGCTGGCGGAGCGATTTTCGCGGCGCAGATTGCGGCGCGTCTTGGCGAGACCAAGGTGCTGTCCTTCGACATGGGCGGCACCACCGCAAAGATCTGCCTCATCGAGAAGTATCAGCCTGAGACCTCGCGCGTGTTTGAGGTCGATCGCGCAGCGCGCTTCCTCAAAGGCTCCGGCCTGCCGGTGCGCATCCCCGTGATCGAGATGGTCGAGATCGGCGCCGGCGGCGGCTCGATTGCCCATGTCGACGCGATGAAGCGCGTCACCGTGGGTCCGGAAAGTGCGTCATCGGAGCCGGGGCCGGCCTGCTACGGCCGCGGTGGCCAGCGTCCGGCCGTGACCGATGCGGACGTTGCGCTCGGCTTGATCGATCCCGACGCCTTTGCGGCGGGTACTATCAAGCTCGACCCGGAGCTTTCCAAACAGGCGCTGCTGCGCGATGTCGGCGAGCCGCTCGGCCTGTCTGCGGAAACCGCCGCTTATGCCGTGCACGAGGTCGTCTGCGAGAACATGGCGAGCGCGGCGCGCGTGCATGCGGTCGAGCGCGGCGCCGTGGTCGGCCAGCACACGCTGATCGCGTTCGGTGGCGCTGCACCGTTGCATGCGGCGCGCGTCGCCGAGAAGATCGGCGTCTCCCGGGTGATCGTGCCCTCGAATGCCGGGGTCGGATCGGCCGTCGGATTCCTCGCGGCGCCCATCGCTTACGAGCTGGTGCGCAGTCGTCATGTCCGACTCGATGATTTCGACACCGAGGCGGTCTCCGATCTCTTGCAGGAGACGGCGACCGAAGCGCGTGCGCTGGTCGAACCCGGCGCCGCCGGTGCGCCCGTGCGGGAGCGGCGCGCCGCTTTCATGCGCTATGTCGGCCAGGGCCACGAGATCTCGGTCGAGCTGCCGAACCGGCGGCTGACGACCGCAGATCTCGCCGGCCTGCGCCAGAAATTCGAGGCGGATTATGCTGCGATGTTCGAGCGGCCGATCCCGGGGGCGGCGATCGAGGTGTTGAGCTGGTCGGTGCTCGCGACCACCGAGGCGCGCAATCCAGCCGCGGTCGCGGCCGTCGCGCTCAAGCCCGCCGGAAAGGCAGCCGGCAGCCGCAAGTTCTTCGATGGCCGCGCAGGCGAGGTGATCGAGATCCCGCTCTATCGCCGCGAAGACATGGCGCCCGGCGCGACCATTGCAGGCCCTGCCGTGATCGCGGAGGACGAGACCTCCACCTTCGTCTCGACCAGTTTTGACGCCCATATCGATGGTGCCGGGAGCATCGTCATGGAACGAAAGGCGGCCTGATCATGAACAAGGCAAGCGGCGCGAGCCTGATCGACCTCCAGATCATGTGGCACCGGCTGATCGCCGTGGTCGAGGAGCAGGCGCAGGTCCTGCTCCGTACCGCCTTCAGTCCAATCGTGCGCGAATGCGGCGACCTCTCTGCCGGCGTGTTTGACCTCAAGGGCCGCATGCTGGCGCAGGCGGTGACCGGCACGCCCGGCCACGTCAATTCGATGGCAGAATCTGTCAAGCACTTCATCGCCCACTTCCCGCTTCAGACGATGAAGGAAGGCGACGCCTACATCACCAACGATCCGTGGATGGGCACCGGCCATCTCAACGACTTCGTCGTCACCACGCCGTGCTTCAAGGATGGCAAGGTCGTCGCACTCTTCTCTTGCACCAGCCATCTCATGGACATCGGTGGCATCGGTTTCGGTCCCGATGCCACCGACGTGTTCATGGAGGGGCTCTACATCCCCATGCTGAAGCTGATCGATCAGGGCGTCGTCAACGAGACGCTGATGGCGATGATCCGCACCAACACGCGGCTGCCTATAGACACCGAGGGCGACACCTATTCGCTCGCGGGCTGCAACGACGTTGGCTGCGAGCGCCTGGTCGAGATGATGACGGAGTTCGGCATCGATACGCTCGACGAGCTCGGCGACTACATCTGCGAACGCTCGCGCGAGGCCGTGCTGGCCGAGGTCGCGAAACTTCCGAAAGGAAGCTGGCGCAACACCATGGTTGTCGACGGCTATGACGCGCCGGTCACGCTTGCCGCGACCTTGACGATTTCGGACAAAGGCATTCACGTCGATTTCGACGGCACCTCGGCCGCCTCCAAGTTCGGCATCAACGTGCCCTTGTCCTATACCACGGCCTACACGGTGTTCGGCCTCGGCTGCGTCGTTGCCTCGCAGATCCCGAACAACGCCGGCTCGCTCTCGCCGCTGACGGTGTCGGCGCCGGCGGGTGCGATCCTCAATGCGCCGAAGCCGGCGCCGGTGGCCTCGCGCCACATCATCGGCCAGATGTTGCCCGACGTCGTGTTCGGCTGCCTGCGCCAGATCATCCCCGAGCGCGTGCCGGCCGAAGGCACCTCGTGCCTGTGGAATCTCAACGTCCGCGGACAGACGCGAAGCGGCGCCGGCGGCAATTACGGGTTCTCGATGGCGGTGACCTCCAATGGCGGCACCGGTGCGCGCTTCGACAAGGACGGGCTGTCGGCCACCGCCTATCCCAGCGGTGTGCGCGGCACGCCGGTCGAGATCGCAGAGACGCAGACGCCTTTGATCTTCTGGCGCAAGGAGCTGCGTCCGGATTCCGGCGGAGCAGGGCGCACCCGCGGCGGGCTCGGTCAGATCATCGAGGTCGGCAGCGGCGTCGATGCCCCGTTCGACATTCTCGCCGCGTTCGACCGTATCGATCATCCGCCGCGCGGTCGTGATGGCGGCAAGGACGGCGAGGCCGGCTATGTCGGCCTGAAGTCTGGAAAGAAGCTGCGGGGCAAGGGCTTTCAGCAGGTGCCGCCCGAGGATCGACTGGTGGTGCTGACACCGGGCGGTGCCGGGATCGGCGCGCCCATCGAACGCGATCGAGCGGCCGTCAAGGACGATGTCGAGAGCGGCCTCGTGTCTGCCGACAACGCGGTTGCAGTTTACGGGTACACGCGGTGACGCGTCAGGCGTCGCGCGCGTAGCGAACGGAGGGGTGCAATGATCACGCGACGAAGCTTCACCGCGGGCGCAGCCACGCTGCTTGCGGCCGGCCACATCTCCACTCGCGCCCGGGCGGCGGGCGTGAGCTGGGACATGTCGACGGTCTGGCCTGACGGCAATTTCCACACCCAGAACGCTTTTGCCTTCGCCGAGGAGGTGAAGAAGCAGAGCGGCGGCACGGTCAACATCACGGTGAAGGCCGGCGGCCAGCTCGGCTTCAAGGGCCCCGAGCATCTGCGCGCCGTGCGCGATGGCCTGGTGCCACTCGCCGACGTCCTCAACATCCAGCAGGTCGGCGACGAGCCCTTCATGGGCGTCGAGAGCATCCCCTTCCTGTGCGGCTCGATGGACGAGCTGAAGGTGCTGCACAAATATGTGCGGCCCGAATACGAGAAGGTCGTCGCCCGCAACAACCAGAAGATCCTCTACATCGTGCCGTGGCCGACGCAATATCTGCATCTCAAGGTCAAGGTCGCCAACGTCGAGGGCCTGAAGAACATCAAGATCCGCGTCCCCGACAAGAACGCCGTCGACATGCTGAACGCGATCGGCATGGCCGCGGTCATGATTCCCTGGGGCGAGACCATCCCTGCGCTCGCTTCCGGCGCGGTGGCCGGCGTCTCGACGTCGTCGGTGTCGGGTGTCGACGGAAAATTCTGGGAGTTCCTGAAATACGTCTACCCAACCAACCACGTCTGGTCGTCGCAGATGCTCACCGTCAATCTCGATTCCTGGAAGGCGCTCAGCGCCGATCAGCAGCAGCTCATCGCCGGCATCGCCGGCAAGATGGAGCCGGGCTTCTGGGCCAACTCGCTCAAGGCCGATGTAGACAGCCTCAATCGTCTGAAGGAGGGCGGCATGGAGGTGGTGCCGGTCTCGGACGCGATGATGACCGACATTCGGGCCAAGACCGCGCCGCAGCTCGACGCGTTCCTCAAACGCGTGCCGGCAGCCGACAAGCCGGTGCGGGCTTATCTCGCCGAAATGAAGCGTGGCTGATGGTGAAGGCGTCGTGAGCGTCTCGCCCGAAGCTCCGCAGAGCCTCAATGCAGCGGCGCCGGCGCCGCTGCGCATCCTGCTCGACGGCATCGACCGCCTCGGCCGGCTCGACGGCTGGATCGGCGGCGGCTGTCTGTTGATGCTGGCACTGCTGATGCTGTGCGAGGTCGCAACGCGCTTCCTCTCGAACTTCTTTTCATTCTTCCCGCCGTCGATCTCGATCGCCTGGGAATACTCGTCCTATCTGATGGCGGCGTCCTTCACTTTTGGCGCCGCGATGACGCTGCGTGTCGGCGGTCATATCCGAGTCGTCCTGCTGCTCAAGAACGCGCCGGCCTCGGTGCAGCGCGTACTCGAGGTCCTGTCGGCGGCTGCCGGCTTCGCTTTCATGGCGTTCCTGACCTCAGCCATGGCGAAGTTTGCCTTCGGCGCCTATGTGCGCGGCCAGGTCTCGACCTCGAGCGATACGCCGCTATGGTTTCCACAAGCCGTCGTTACGTTCGGCATGCTGCTCTTGACGCTTCAGTTCCTGGCGCGCGCGATCCAGGCCGTGCTCGGCCTGCCGCTGGAGGATCACCGCATGAAGGCCTCGCCCGTCGAATGATCGCCCACGCGCCAGCCTCCGGACAGCGGATCCCATGACCATCGAAGTCGTTGCCCTTTTCGTGATCCTGTTCGCGTTGCTGGCCTGCGGCGTTTGGATCGGCCTGACGTTGGCGCTCACCGCGACGCTGCTGCTCGCGATGTTCCGCTCGATCCCGCTCGACAAGCTGCTGCCGCAATATGCCTGGAACATCCTGACCACGCAGGAGCTGCTGGCGCTGCCGCTGTTCATCCTGATGGGCGAGCTGTTGTTTCGTACCCGCTTGTCGCGTTCGCTGTTTCAGGGACTCGCGCCGTGGGCTGGGCTTTTGCCCGGTCGCCTGCTGCATGTGAACGTGATCGGCTGTACCATCTTCGCCGCGATCTCAGGCTCGTCGGCCGCGACTACGCAGGTGATCGGCCGCATGTCGCTCAACGAGCTGCTGCGCCGCGGCTATTCGCGCGACATCGCGATCGGCTCGCTCGCCGGCGCCGGCACGCTCGGCTTCCTGATCCCGCCGTCCAACATCATGATCATCTACGGCGTGCTCGGCGACGTCTCGATTTTGAAACTGTTCACCGCCGGCGTGCTGCCCGGCTTCTTGCTCGCCGCCGCCTTCATGGCCTGGGTGATGCTGCACACGAGCCTCAACCGCAGCATGGTGCCGGAGACGGAAGCAAAGCTTTCGCAGTTGCCCTGGAGCGAGCGCTTTGCGGCGCTGAAGGATCTTGCGCCGGCCCTGTTCCTCATCGTCTGTGTGCTCGGCTCCATGTATGGCGGTCTCGCGACCCCGTCGGAAGCTGCGGCTGTCGGCGTCCTCGGCGCCGCGCTTGTCGCATGGGCGCAAGGAGCGATGTCGCAGCAGGTGATGCGGGACGTGCTGATCGGCTCGGTGGTCACCTGCTCGATGATCGCGCTGATCGTGCTCGGCGCCTCGATCCTCGGCAACGCGGCTGCCTTCCTCGGAATCCCACAGGCGATTGCCGCCTTCGTGAAGGGCTTGGGCCTGTCGCCCTTCATGCTGATCGTGGTGCTGGTCGTCTTCTATCTCGTCCTCGGCTGCTTCCTCGACGGCTTCTCGATGATCGTGATGACGCTGCCGATCGTGCTGCCGATCGTGAAGGCGGCGGGCTTCGACGAGATCTGGTTCGGCGTCTTCCTGGTGCTGGCCGTCGAGATGGCGCAGATCACCCCGCCGGTCGGCTTCAACCTGTTCGTGATCCAGGGCCTGACCGAAGATGGTCTCGGCTACATCGCCCGCGTGACGATGCCCTATCTGATGATCATGATCGGCTTCGTGCTGCTGCTGACGCTGTGGCCCGGCATTGTCACGCTGCTGCCGCGGGTGCTCTACGGATAGATTCGCGCCGTCCCGGCAGCTGTCGGGACGGCATTTCGATGCCTCAGGCTTACGCCGCGGCCTTCTTCCGCGCGAGCTCGGCCTTGTACAGCTCGAACTCCTCCGCGATCGCGCGTGCGATCGAGGGCCGCTGGCGCAGGCCCTCGTAATAGGCCTTCAGGTTCGGCCATTTCGCGAGCTCGATCGGCGGCGTCGCCATGGTCCAGTTGATGACCGTGACGAGATAGGCGTCGGCGACACTGAAATGGTCGAGCAGGAATTCACGTCCCTTGAGATGATTGTCGAGATAGTCGAGCCGCGACAGGTTCTTCTCCAGCGCATAGGCCTTGGCCTCCTGCGGCGCCTTGCGGTCGAGCAACGGGACGAACAGGGCTTTGTGCAGCTCGGTGCCGACAAAGCAGAGCCATTGATGCAGCCGCGTGCGCTCGATACCGGCGGCGGCGCCGAGGCCGGATTGCGGAAAACGATCGGCGACATATTGCAGGATCGCGGCGTTCTCGGTCAGCACCACGCCCTCGTCCGTGCGCAGAGTCGGCACGAGGCCAATCGGGTTCACGGTGCGGAAGTCGGAGCCGTCGCTCAGCACTGTCTTGGTCGGCGGATCGACTTCGAGATAGTTCGCTTCAGCGCCAGCTTCGTACAGCGCGACGCGGGTCGCCATCGAGCAGGCGAGCGGCGAGAAATAGAGATCCATCTGTAGCCTCCTGGGGCAATTCGTTCTGGGGTGTTGCTCAACCTGGCCAGATTGATTTTTATACTGTCTTGCATAATATAAGGCCGGTCAAGGATTATCTTGCGAAATGGTACAAAAATCGAAGCCGCCAGTTTCTGCCAGTGGACCCAGGCGCCGCGGCCGGCCGCGTGCCTATGAGCCCGGCGTCGCGCTTGGCAGGGCGCTCGACCTGTTCCGCAAGCAGGGCTTTGCCGCAACCTCGCTGGACGATCTCAGCGAAGCCACCGGCATGAACCGGCCGAGCCTCTATGGGGCGTTCGGCGACAAGCGCGAGCTCTACATCAAGAGCTACCAGCGCTACCGGGAGGAAGCGCGCGCGTCGATGGCGGAGATCTTTCGTCAGGAAATGCCGGTGCGTCAGCGCCTCGAGCGCATCTTCGCCTCCGCGCTAAACATCTATCTTTCGGGCGACACTGGTCCGCGAGGCTGCTTCACGGTGGTGACTGCGGCATCCGAGGCAGTGAGTGATCCCGAGATCCGCGCCATGGTGCTCGACGGTCTCACTGAACTCGACAAGGCCTTTGCCAGTTGCTTCCGCCGCGCCAAGGAGAAGGGCGAACTGCCTGATAGCGCCGAGCCGGCGGTGCTGGCGCAGGTCGCATCCGCGACCGTGCACACGATCGCCATCCGCTCCCGCGCCCACGTTCCGCGCAAGGAGCTGGAGGCGATCGTAAGCGGCGCGATCGACGTGATGGTGGGGACTGGGGCCAAAAACTGAGCCGTCCGGTGCAGGCCGGATCGAGGGTGAGGCGCGGTCGTGCGTCTTGCCAAACCGGACGGAGCGCTAATACCCTCTCGCCCGATGCACCACGTTCTCCAGCACGCCGCCCGCTTCGAACCGCGCGATCTGCTCGGCGACGTAGGCCGAGATCGCATCCGCGTCAGTGTCGGCCGCATTGTGCGGCGTCAGCAGCACCTTGGGATGGGCCCAGAACCGGCTATCCGCTGGCTGCGGCTCCTGGACGAAAACGTCGAGCGAGGCGGCGCCCAGCGTGCCGTCATCGAGGCAGGCCAGGATGTCGGCTTCGTTCTGCAAGCCGCCGCGGCCGGCGTTGATCAGCACCGGCGCGCCGAGCGGGCTGCTGCGGTTGAGCTTTGTGAAGACGTCGCCGTTGAGGATGCCGTGCGTGTCAGGCGTCAGCGGCAGCAGGCAGACCAGGATGTCGGTCGCGCGCAGGAACGCGTCGATTCCGGCTGCGCCGTGGAAGCATTCCACGCCCTCGATCGCGCGCGGGCTGCGGCTCCAGCCGGTGACGCGGAAGCCGAGCCGGCGCACCACGTCGGCCGCATCACTGCCCAGCGTGCCGAGCCCCATGATGCCCACTGTGACCGCGCTTGCAGGCCATTGATAAATCGGCTCCCAGCGCTTCTCGCGCTGGCACTGGCGCAAATAGAGTTCCTGGCGATGGTGCATCAGCACATGTAGCACGACATATTCAGTCATGCGGTTGGTCAGGTCGGGCACTGCGACGCGCACCAGCGGCACATCGGGCAGGCTCCTGTCGGCCATCAGCGCGTCCACGCCGGCGCCCAGATTGAAGATCGCACGCAGATTGGGGAAGGCACCGAGATCGCCCGGCACCGGTTTCCACACGGCGGCATAGTGCACCTCGGCCGGATCGAGCCCCGCATCAGGCAGCAGCACCACGGGACGGCCGCCGCAGACCGTCTCGAACCGGGTCTTCCAGCGCTCCGGCAGCCAGTTCTGCTGCGTGCTGTTGATCAGGACGGCCAGTGTGCCCAGGGTCATTCGAAGTGCCTCGTCGAGTTCCGCTTGAGAAGGCCCTCCTTGGCACGATCTGCCGGATTTTTCTTGCAAATTTTTTCCGCAGCCCTGTCGGGGCGAGGCATATTGGCGCGTCTTTAGAACAGACGAGGGAAGTGTCGCCTATGCTTTATGCCATTCTTTGCTACCACGATGAGGACTTCGTCGGCTCCTGGAGCAAGGACCAGGACGAGGCCGTGATGAAGAAGCTCGCCGTGGTGCAGGAGAAGCTCACCAAGCAGGGCCGGCTCGGGCCGGTGGCGCGGCTGTTGCCGACCACCGCGGCGGCGACGCTGCGCAAGGAAGACCCGCCGCTGGTGCTCGACGGCCCCTATGCGGAAACCAAGGAGCAACTCCTCGGCTTCTACATCGTCGACTGCAAGAACCTCGACGACGCGCTCGATGTCGCCCGCGACCTCGGCGCTGCCAATCCCGGCGGCGCCTATGAGGTGCGCCCCGTCGGCGTGTTCAGGCCCGGAGGGATCTGACGTGAGCGAGGCCGACACCGGCTGGATCGAGACTGCGCTGACCTCGGCGCGCCCTCAGGCGGTCGGCGCCCTGCTGCGCTATTTCCGCGATCTCGACACCGCCGAAGAGGCCTTTCAGAACGCCTGCTTGCGCGCGCTGAAAACCTGGCCGCAGAATGGGCCGCCGCGCGATCCCGCAGCCTGGCTGATCATGGTCGGCCGCAACGTCGCGATGGACGAGGTCCGCCGCGCCCGCAAGCAGCAACCGCTGCCAGAGGACGACCAAGCGATCTCCGATCTCGACGACGCCGAGGGCGCGCTCGCGGAGCGGCTCGACGGCTCGCACTACCGCGACGATATTTTGCGCCTGATGTTCATCTGCTGCCATCCGCAGTTGCCGGCGACGCAGCAGATCGCGCTGGCGCTGCGCATCGTCTCCGGTCTCACCGTGAAGCAGATCGCGCGCGCCTTCCTGGTTTCGGAAGCCGCAATGGAGCAGCGCATCACCCGCGCCAAGGCAAAGGTCGCCGACGCCGGCGTACCCTTCGAAGCGCCCGGCGCGGTCGAGCGTTCCGAGCGGCTCGCCGGCGTCGCGGCAATGATCTACCTGATCTTCAACGAGGGCTATTCGGCGAGCGGCGAAACCGCGGAGCTCCGCAAGCCGCTGTGTGAAGAGGCGATCCGGCTGGCGCGGCTGCTGCTGCGGCTGTTCCAGAGCGAGCCGGAGATCATGGGCCTGACGGCGCTGATCCTGTTGCAACATGCGCGCAGCGCCGCCCGCTTTGCCCCGGACGGGTCGCTGATCCTGCTGGAGGACCAGGACCGTTCGCTGTGGAACGGCACCATGATCGCGGAGGGCCTTGCCCTGATCGACAAGGCGATGCGCCACCGCCACAGCGGGCCCTATCAGATCCAGGCCGCGATCGCCGCGCTGCATGCGCGGGCACCGACGCCAGAGGAGACCGACTGGACGCAGATCGACCTGCTCTACGGCGCGCTCGAAGTGCTGCAGCCCTCGCCGGTGGTGACGCTCAACCGGTCCGTCGCGGTCTCCAAGGTGCGCGGACCGCAGGCCGCGCTGGACCTGATCGAGCCGCTGGCGCCGAAGCTTGCCAATTACTTCCATTTCTACGGCGTGCGCGGTGCCTTCCTGATGCAGCTCGGCCGCAACGACGAGGCCCGCATCGCCTTCGACCGCGCCATCGCACTCGCCAACACCTCCGCGGAAGCCGCCCACATCCGCATGCATCTCGATCGCCTGATCCGGGACAGCCAGCCGAAGCCGAAGGAAAGCGCCAAGGCGAAATAGGGCGCAAACCGTCGCGGTCGTCATGCCCGGCTTGTCCCGGGCATCCCTGTCTTGCCATCGGCGTCGAAGAACGTGGATGGCCCGGCCATGACGTGGGGCGGGCAGCGTGCCAAAAATTTCGTTTCGATCTTGTCGGCCGGGGCCTCGCTCGTTCGTCCTATACCTGTACCCCGGGAGCCATTCCATGCTGAAAGCCATTGCCGTCATCGCAATCGTCCTCGCGGCCGGAATTGCGGCCGTGCTCGTCTTTGCCCTGACGAAACCCGACACATTCCGTGTCGAGCGCACTCTCACCGTGAAAGCGCCGGCCGACGCGATCTATCCGCAGGTGGCCGATTTCCACCGCTGGACCGCCTGGTCGCCCTACGAGAGCCGCGATCCCGCCATGAGGCGGACCTTCGGCGGAGCCGCGGAAGGCAAGGGCGCGACCTATGCCTGGGACGGGAACAACAATGTCGGCGCCGGCCACATGGAGATCCTCGAGGCGAACGCGCCTTTGAGGCTCCGCATCAAGCTTGATTTCGAGCGCCCGTTCGAAGGCCACAACAGCGCCGAGTTCACCTTTGTGCCGCAAGGTGATGCCACACTGATCACATGGGCGATGTATGGTCCGGCCCCGTTCCTGTCCAAGCTGATGCAGGTGTTCATCAACATGGACAGCATGATCGGCAAGGATTTCGAGGTCGGCCTCGTCAGCCTGAAGAAGCTCACGGAGAAACAATAAGTCTCACTGGAAGCGAAGAGGAGAGAAACGATGCTCAATCCCTATCTGTTCTATCAGGACACCTGCGAAGCTGCGTTCAACTATTACGTCAAGGTTCTCGGCGGCAAGATCGATGCGATGATGCGCGCCTCGGACGCGCCGCCGGAGGTGCCCGCCTCGCCCGGGCGCGAGAAGATGATCATGCATGCGCGGATGTCGCTGCCCGACGGCAGCATATTAATGGCCTCCGACGCGCCGCCCGAGCATTTTCAAAAGCCACAGGGCTTCTCGATCTCGCTCACGGTCAAGGACCCCGGGGATGGCGAGCGCAAGTTCAACGCGCTCGCCGACGGCGGCAGCGTCACCATGCCATACAGCAAGACGTTCTGGGCCAAGGGTTTTGGCATGTGCGTCGACAAGTTCGGCATTCCCTGGATGGTGAACTGCCCGGCGGAAGGAATGTGACAGGCGCGATCGCCCACATGATCGATTGAATGTGATCCCCTCTCTCCAAAGCCGCGGGAGAGGGGACACATACACATAATGGATCGTACGGAGCGCGGAGCCGCTCCGTCACGCGCGGATCGGCCGTTCCCTCTCATCGGATTGATCCGGTCACGTCCGCGCCCGCCGGCGACGCTTGCACGCAGCGAGGGCAGATCACGAGCTTCGTGCCGAGCTGCCTGTCATTCTCCGCTTCGATCTCGTCATGGACCGCCCACCACGCCTCGGAGTATGGCCGCAGGGTGCCGAGCACGCGTTCCCGCTCCCGATTGGGATCATTTGCCGCGGGGACGGGATTCGTTGCGTGCCGTTTCGCGATGTGAGGGCGGTTCGGGCGTCTGTTGGGGTCTTGGCCGAGGCCATCCCACGCGATCGGGCGACGCTCCTGCGCCGGTGCGACTGCGCATCCAAGCAGCGTTGTGCAGGAAGTGAGCAAGATGAAGCCATGTCGTATCATGCCGGACCCGAAGTTCGGTGCGCGATGCGCAAGATCCGCGCGGGAAAACTTGCATCGCGTCGGTCAAATGGAACTTAAGGCAAACCAGTTGGCCGGCATGGCCGAGGAATGAATTGACGATTCGCATCACTTTGCGCGAGCAGTGAGGCCGCTTCGTGAAACGATGCGGACTGCATCGCACAACAATTGACGCAATATTGGGCTGTGATCTGCACGCCAGAATCGCTATTTGTGAGTCATAAAATCTACAAACTGGGATGGACGTCACTTGGAAGGGGAGCGACCGATGGCGGCGGCGCTACAGATCAATTTTGCTCTTTGGGGGATGCTCATCTGCGTCAGCATGAAGCTGGTGCCGGTGATTCAGACTCTCTTTTGAAGCCGGCCAGCGCGTGATGGCGAACGACCCCGGTGCGCACATAGCGTGCGAGCACAGGGAACCGGCCGTATGGCCTCGGACCAGCCGAGCCAAGGGCCGTTAGAGCGGCGGCTGCCAAATTCGTCAGCGGCAGCGCGGATAGATCGCGGCGAGATCACGCCCCTTGAGCAAGAGCAACCGCGAAGTGAGGCCGCCACGGCGGCTGATCCAGTCGCGCACCGGGCCGGGATAGGCGGCAAGCACCGCGACCGATGCCTCCGGCTCGGCATAGATGTGCCCCCGCCGGTCGACCGAACGCGCGGCATGGAAGCCGAGCACCGCGCGCTTGGTGACACAGATGCGCTCGCCTGGCACGATGCTCAGCACCAGGGTGCAGGCGGACAGGCAAGGACCGTCGATCACCACGCGCTCGCCGCTCTCGCGCACCTGCTCGAACAGGTCGAGGAACGGCCCGACCTGTCCGCCCGGCGATTGGATGATGCGGATCTCCGCGGCCGCGGGCGCAGAGGCGAGCAGAGCTGTCGCGAGCAGCCAGGTTTTGAAAGTGACGCGTCGCATGGCACTCTCCGAACTCTCGACATCATAGGGTGGCAAAGCCACCGGGTCGCGCGAATGCGCGCCCGATGACAGGCTCCGCGTGCCAGCATTGGCACCGCTAGTCCGGAACGAGGGTGGGCACGGCGCGTACGCCTTTGCCCACCTTACATATCCTGTGCCTACCCGTTGCGCCGCTGGCCGCGCAGTGTCGGCAGGCCGATACCCGCCGCATCGAAGCCGCCATCAACGGCTAAAATTTGGCCGGTGATGTAGCTCGCATTTGCCGAGCACAGGAAGTAGATCGCGTCCGCGAGCTCCTGTTCCAGGCCGTAACGATTGAGCGGAATGGCGTCGTGATAGTCGGCGCGGATCTCCTTGGTGTGCACCTGCTTCGCCATTGCGGTGTCGACAGGCCCCGGAGCGACCGCGTTGACGCGGATATTGAAGGAGGCGAGCTCGACCGCGAGCTGCTTGGTGAGGTGCGCCAGCCCCGCCTTGCTGGTGCCGTAGGCCGAGCGCAGCGTTGAGGCGCGCACCGCCGAGATCGAGGTGATGTTGACGATGGCGCCGCCAATGCCGTCGCGCATCAAGGGCACCGCCGCCTTCGTGCAGAGGAACGGGCCGGTGAGGTTGACTTCGAGCACGCGGCGCCAGTCAGCCTCCGACGTCTCCATCAGCGGCGCGAACACCGCGATGCCGGCATTGTTGACGAGCGCATCCAGCCGGCCGAATTGCCGTTCGAGCGCGGCCATTGCAGTGCCGACCGCAGCTTTGTCTGAGACATCGCAGGTCAGCGCCAGCGTCGCCTCGCTCTGGCCGATCTCGGCGACCGCGCGGCCGAGCAGTTCGCTCTCGACGTCGAGCAGCGCCACGCGCCAGCCCTCGGCGAGGAACTTCTTCGCGGTCGCAAGCCCGATGCCGCGCGCGGCTCCGGTGACGAGGGCGACTTTTTGTGGGGCTTGCGGCATTGGCCGATCTGTCTTTCTGTCGGAAACGTAAGCCGCACGGCGGCCCATGCCTTTTACTTTGCTTTCGTTCCGACAAGAAGGGCAACCGACAGTCAATCCCCGTCACCTCGCGGTTGCCGGGGGGGGGGGACGGGGGATCACTTGGTGCCGCCGATGCCGCGCCTGGCCTCGGTTCACCGGCATCAGGTCTTGTCAAGTTTCCCCGCGTGGCGGATCGAGGCTTCGCAAGGTCGAGTTCTTCACGTCGGAAACTGGGGCTCGGCCGCATCGACAGCCGTTTTCGCCGAAGCCGCGGCGACTGGCTTCCAGAGCGACCAAATTATCTCCAGCTCGGTGTCGGCTCGAGGAGATCGCATTCGTCTTACTTGGGAGCAGGGGCCGGACCGGCCCCCTTCCATGCATATCACGGAGCACGTCGATGCGTTTCATGGTGATCGTCAAGGCAAACCAGGATACCGAGGCCGGCAAGATGCCGAGCACGGAGATGCTGGCGGCCATGGGCAGGTTCAACGAGGAGATGGCCAAGGCCGGCGTGATCGAGGCCGGCGAGGGCCTGCATCCGACGGTGAAGGGCGCCCGGGTCAGATATTCAGCGCGGTCGGAGGCGAGCGTCACCCGCGGTCCGTTCGATCTCTCCCCCGATCTGATCGCCGGCTTCTGGCTGATCAAGACTGCATCGCTCGACGAGGCTATCGCCTGGATGAAGCGTGCGCCGTTCGACTCCGGCTCCGAGATCGAGATCCGCCAAGTGTTTTCGGCCGACGATTTTGGCGAAGCCTTCACCCCCGAACTGCGCGAGCAGGAAGAGCGCACGCGCGCCCATGCGGCGAAAAAATAGCTCTCCGCCGCCGTCATTCCGGGGCGCGGATAGCGCGGTCCGGAATCCGTTGCGCGGCAGCAATGGTGGATGAATGGATTCCGGGCTCGTGACTTCGTCGCGCCGCGGAAATGATAGCGAATAACGAGGAACTCTCATGCGATTTATGATGCTCATGATCCCGCTCGGTTACGAGAGCGCTCCGCCGGACGTGCAGCTCGATCCAGAACGCGTTGCTGCGATGATGCGCTACAACGAGGCGCTGAAGGATGCCGGCGTGCTGATCACGCTCGACGGCCTGCATCCGCCCTCGATGGGCGCACGGGTCTCGTTTGCGACCGGCGTGCCTGTCGTGACCGACGGGCCTTTCACTGAGGCCAAGGAGGTCCTGGGTGGTTACTGGATGATCGAGGTCGCCTCGCGCGAGGAAGCGATCGCATGGGCCAAGAAGTGTCCGGCCTCGCCGAACGAAATCATCGAGATCCGGCAGGTGCAGGAGATGAGCGACTTTCCCCCCGACGTGCAGCACGCCGCCGCCGGATTCGACGACCTGAAGAAGTAGCCACAGCGGGTCGCGATGAATCGCGGCTAGCGTCAATCGATCAACAAGGAGAGAACCGATGAGCACCGAACAGAAATTTCTCGCTGTCTATCTCGGCAGCATGACGGGTACGAAAATGGCGGCCTGGCGCGCGCTGCCCGAGGCCGAACGGAAAGCAAGGGAGCAGGAGGGCATGGCCGCCTGGCACGGCTGGGTCGAGAAGCACCAAGCCGTCATCGTCGAGATGGGCGGCCCGCTTGGCAAGACCCGCAGGATCGACGCGAGCGGCATCACCGAGGTCAGCAATGCCCTGACCGGCTTCACGGTCGTGCGGGCTGCCTCGCAAGAGGAAGCTGCCAGGCTGTTCGAGAACCATCCGCATTTTGCGATCTTCCCGGGCGAGGCGATCGAAGTCATGCCCGTGCTGCCCATTCCGCAGATGTAGCTTTCGGCCGAACTTCCTTCCGGGGCCCGATACTGACGCATCGGACCGGCCTGGACGTGCGAAATACGGGTTAATGATGCCTCATCGCCGCTAGTGACCTTCACGCCCGGCTCATGTAAAAGTCGTTCACATGAGCTGGCGCAAGGAGCAACGCCGCGCCGAGCGCGGCTATCACCACGGCAATCTGAAGGAGGCCCTGTTGCAGGCCGCTCTCGGGCTGATTGCCGAGAAGGGCGCGGCCGGCTTCACCTTTGCCGATGCTGCGCGCATGGCCGGGGTCAGCGCGGCGGCGCCCTATCGGCATTTTCGTGACCGCGACGAGCTGTTGTCCTCGATCGCCCAGCGCGGCTTCGAGCAGTTCGAGGCGCGCCTGACTTCGGCCTGGGACGATGGGCGTCCCGACACGGTCACCGCGTTCGAGCGCGTCGGCAAGGCCTACCTTGCCTTCGCCCGCGATGAGCCCGCTTTCTATAACGCGATGTTCGAGTCCGGCCTGCCGGTCGATGCCAATCCGGCGCTACAGGCCGCCAGCGAGCGCGCCTTCAACATCATTCGCGCCGCCGCGGAGCGGCTCGCGGCATTGGCGCCTCCTGGCACGCCGCGGCCGCCGGCGATGATGATGGCGCTGCACATCTGGTCGATGGCGCATGGCGTGGCCTCCTTGTTTTCCCGCGGCGATGCCGCGCGACGAAAACTGCCGATGTCGCCGGATGAACTGCTCGAAGCCGAGGTGCTGATCTATCTGCGCGGTCTCGGCTTCCCAACCGATCGCCGCCCGCAGAAGAAGAGCGCCGAGCCGCCGCCGGTGCCACCGGAGGCGTCCTCCGGTTCAGGCGTGCCGCCCGGCGGCCCCTGGGGCAAGCCGAAATAAAATTGCGCAAATAATTCGGCGCCCCTGTCTGGCGGCTGGCTTGACAAAATCGCGGGATGGTCTAGCTATGTAAATGTTATTTACATTCACAACGGCGCTGATGCCGTCATGGAGATGGAAATGGCCTACACCGCTGATGTCAATCGATGGCGCGGCCCCTCGGACCAATACCAACAGTACCAGCGTCCTCACATGCTGGAGACGCCCTGGCATCCCGGCTGGATCGCCGTGACCATTCTCGGCTTCATCATCTGGTGGCCGATCGGACTTGCCCTTCTCTTTTTCACACTCGGGAGCAGAAGAATGTCGTGCTGGAGCCACCAGGATCGCTGGCAGAACAAGATGGAGAAGATGCAGTACAGGATGGACCGCATGCGCGATCGCATGGAGCGCCGTGGCTTCGGCTTTGGCTTCGGCCCGCCGTCATCCGGCAACCGCGCCTTCGACGAATATCGCGCCGAGACGCTGCAGCGGCTCGAGGAAGAGCAGCGCGAGTTCAAGGATTTTCTGACCCGGCTGCGTCACGCCAAGGACAAGGAAGAGTTCGACCAGTTCATGGCGCAGCACAAGACGCGTCCGACCCCGCCGCCGACAGACCAGCAGCAGGGTTGACACCTCTCAAAGCCTTCAGGCGCATGCCCCCAAAGTCCTGATGGCCCCGAGCCGCCCGCCTGCGCAACCCGCAGGCGGGCGGTTTGGTTTTCAGGGAAGCGCGGCGGTCAGCCGCAACGTTCAGGTCGTGGTCGCGAGCTGCGCGCGGACCGACGCCAGGAAGTGTTCGTAGGCGTGGTCCACGATTTCGTTGAGCGATCGTGTTCGCGCGAACATCGCCTTGGCCTCGGCGAGAAACTCGTCCCGGCTCGGGATCTTCGGCAGATGCAGATGCGTCAGCGCATCGACGCCTTCGTGCGCGCGGTTGAGGATGTCGTGCAGCGTCGGCAGTTGCAGCTGGGCGAGGTCGGCCCGGCGCCGCGCCGACGAGATCGCATGCGCCAAGGTCTGCGCATCGAAACGTCCGGCAAGTTCGCGGGCCGCCCGATTGATGACCCGCGAGCCGAGCGGTTGCTCGTTGCGCAGCACCTGTTCGGGCGGCGCCTTCATGTTCCAGACGACGCCGACCCACGACAAGACCTTCAGGACGTAATAGGTCACGTCGATCTCCCACCAGCGAAAGCCTTGTCGCACGCTGCTCTGGTAGGCGTGGTGATTGTTGTGCCAGCCCTCGCCCAGGGTGAACAACGCCAGCAGCCAATTGTTGCGGGAATCATCACCCGTCACGTACCGCTTGCGTCCATGCACATGGGCGAGGGAATTGATGCAGAAGGTCGCGTGATAGACCAGCACCGTGCTCCAGAGGAAGCCGACGACCAGACCTGACCAGCCCGCCACCAGGAAGCAAAGCGCTGCAAGCACAAAGGCCGGCAGCAGCTCGAGCCGATGCAGCCACATCAGCTCCGGATAAGCGGCGAAATCGGCGATCTTGACGAGGTCGGTGGCGTCGTGCTGCCGGGAAAAAATCCAGCCGAGATGGCTGTAGAGGAAGCCGCGGTGACGCGGCGAGTGCACGTCGGTTTCCGTATCGGAATGCAGGTGATGGTGCCGATGCTTGGCCGCCCACCACAGGACGCTCTTCTGCGCGCTGCTCTGCGCGAGGCAGGCCAGGATAAACTGAAACACTCGGCCGGTCGCAAACGCCCGATGTGAGAAGTAGCGGTGGTAGCCGGCTCCGATCGCAAACATCCGCACGCAATACAGTAAGACGCAGATCACGAGTGCCTGCCAATCGATGCCTGACCAGATCGCTGCAACGCAGCCGAGATGGACCAGCAGAAACGGCAGGGCGGAGGGATACATGATGTCCTCATGCTGGTCGTCGGCGGCGGTGTTGGGCGACATGTTTTCAGAGTGACCTTGAACGAAGATGATGCGTTTCGCTCCGGCGGCGCCAAAGTCGGCCGCCTGAAAAACCCCGCTGATGGCGTGCCACCGCGGGGTCGCGAACGAGATGCTTTGCTGGTACATTCGGCCAAAGCAGTCGGCCGAAGCTCGACGAACATATGGTCCTGAATGCCTGCTATGCAAGCACGTAGTCTCACGGAAACGGCACCGAGCGCACGCCAGGTCGAGCGCAGCGGCCGATCGCCGAGGATTTCGACCGTGCCACCGGCATGATGATCGGCGCCAATGTGGCGATCGGCGGAGGTCACAAGCCTTTCAGAACATCAGCATCGGCACGGCGTCAGGCGGCCCGCCGGTGGCTCTCGCCGCCACGATGTGGCGTGACCGGCTCCGAACTGGTCTGGCCTGGCGCGTCCAGCACCGCGACGTGATGCCGATACACCATTTCCCAGCCCTTCCATCCCGTGAACAGGAGGATACCGACGACGATGAGCGACAGCACCACGCCCCACGGCTTGACCGCAGCTTCAGTGCCTTGCGCGTAGCGGAGATAGAAGTTCACCAGCGCCAGCACGACCGCCGCGAGATTGCCGACCATGTGGTACCAGGCATCATTCAGGCGGCGGATCCGGGGCTCGCTGAAGAAGTCCGTAAAGCCGGCCGCAGCAGCAACGAGCGCCATGACGATGCCGGCTCCGATCAGCCAGATCGCGGCGCGCGCCCAGAAAGTATCGCCGGTTCCGATGAATGCCAGATCGGCGATGGGCGCGCCGACCAGGAACGCGACGGGGAATGGAATCAGCATGGGGTGCAGAGGGTGGTCGCCGACTGCGGCGGTCGTTTTGGGGTTGATGCTCATGGAAAACCTCGCAAAAATGAATTTCTGGGACAACTTTTCCGGGCGAGAGCTGGTTCCTGCAGGCACGGGACGGAGGAGGCGGAACTCCCCTGTCCCGACGCCGCGGACCCTGCCTGCCTCCATCCCCCTGCGTTGCCTGCCTTTCCCGTAGCCAAACTCGCTGGCGGTAACCCGGCATTAACCAACGCCGGGCTCTGGTAATTGCGGACAGTCGCGCCCGAAGCCGTGTCGAAGCCCATAGTTTTGACATCTTGGCGGGGAATGCAGGCGACCGGCTTTGGAAGAGCCTTTGGACGAGCCCTGCACCCCAAAAAGACAAGGCTTTGAGCGGGCTTGCCAGCCGCGCCGGTTCTAGCGCGGCTGTTGGGGAACACCGGCAGCCATTTGCTGGCCGAAGGACGTCAGGTAACGATCGCCTTGAGAGGATACTGCTTATGAATCCGGCCGACGTGGCTCAGTCAGCCCTTCCGGTTGCTGCCTCCGCCGACGTGTCGCTGATTGCGCTGTTCTGGCAGGCTCACTGGATCGTGAAGGCGGTGATGCTGGGACTTCTGTCCTGTTCGGTCTGGGTCTGGGCGATCGCCATCGACAAGATCTTTCTTTACGCGCGCACGCGGCGCTCGATGGACCGATTTGAGCAGGCCTTCTGGTCCGGCGAATCGATCGAGGAGCTCTATCGCACGCTCTCGGCCAAGCCGACCCATTCCATGGCGGCCTGTTTCGTCGCGGCGATGCGCGAATGGAAGCGTTCCTTCGAGAGCCATGCCCGCTCGGTCGCGGGCCTCCAGATGCGCATCGACAAGGTGATGAACGTGTCGATCGCGCGCGAGGTCGAGCGGCTGGAACGCCGGCTCTTGGTGCTCGCGACGGTCGGCTCCGCCGGCCCCTTCGTCGGCCTGTTCGGCACGGTCTGGGGCATCATGTCGAGCTTCCAGTCGATCGCGGCGTCGAAAAATACCTCTCTGGCGGTGGTGGCTCCCGGTATTGCCGAGGCGCTGTTTGCGACCGCCGTCGGCCTTATCGCCGCCATTCCTGCCACTATTTTCTACAATAAGTTCACCTCCGAGGTGAACCGGCAGGCCCAGCGGCTCGAGGGCTTCGCGGATGAATTTTCCGCCATCCTGTCGCGTCAGATCGACGAGCGGGGCTGACCGACGGCATGTATAGTGTGAAGGGCAAATTGGGCACCAGACCATGGGCATGAACGTCGCGAGTTCGTCCGGAGGCGGCGGGCGCCGCAGCCGGCGCAAGCCGGTCATGGCCGAGATCAACGTCACTCCCATGGTCGACGTCATGCTGGTGCTGCTCATCATCTTCATGGTGTCGGCACCACTGCTCACCGTCGGCGTGCCGCTCGATCTGCCGCAGACCCAGGCGAAAAGCCTCGAGCAGAACGACCAGAAGCCGATCCAGATGTCAGTCGACATCAAGGGCAAGGTGTTCATCAACGACGCCGAGATCGCGATCAACGAGCTGGTGCCGAAGCTCAAGGCGATCACGGACGCCCGCGGAGGGCTCGAGGAACGCATCTATCTGCGCGCCGACAAGAAGGCCGATTACGGAACGGTTGCCAGGGTGATGGGCCTGTTATCCGGCGCGGGCTTCAAGAAGCTGGCGCTCGTCACGGAAGCGGATCAGGGGTAGGCCGTGAAGGTGAAGGTCGACAAGACACTCGTTGCGTCGATTGCTCTCCACGTCCTTGTGCTGGGATGGGGGCTCGTCACCTTTAGCAGCAAGGCCTATGTGGCGCCGGAAGAGTCGCTTCCGATCGACATCATCTCCTCGGATCAGCTCGCGAAGATGATGGCAGGGCAGAAGACCGGCGACAAGGACAAGCCGAAGCCGAAGGTGGAGAAGATCGCGGAGCCCAAGCCCGAGGAAGACGCTGTCGGCAAGGTCACCGAGAAGAAAGAGCTGATCAAGACCAACTCGACGCCCGAGCCGCCGCCAAAACCCGTCGAGAAGCCGGTCGAAAAGAAGCCCGAGCCGCCGAAGCCCGTTGCCGAGGCAAAGCCGAAGGAAGAGCCGAAGCCGCAGGAAAAGAAGCCTGATCCGGCCAAGGAAGATCCGATCGCCGAGCTCCAGAAGAAGCTGGAGACCAAGAAGCCGCCGCCAAAGCCGGTTGAGCAAAAGGTCGCGGCGGTGCAGCCGCAGCAGCAGCCGAAGCCCAAGGAGCGCACCTTCGATCCCGCCCAGATCCAGCGCGACCTCGACAAGCGCGCTGCCACCCGGCACGAGCTCGCCGGCTCGACGTTGAACGCGTCGGCCTCGCTAGGAGCGGCGACGGGGACGGCCGCCAACAACGTCGCGACCTGGCGTGGTGCATTCCAAGGCGCAGTCAAGCGCTGCTTCACGCCGACCTATAACGGGCAGGATGCCGAGCAGTATGAGGCCGACATCGACATTCCCATGAAGATCGATGGATCGCTCGCCTCCGAGCCGATCGTCGTCGCGGTGAGGGGACCGTCGCGGTCGATCGCCCAGGCGGTGGCGGAGAGCGCCAAGCGCGCCATCGTGCAGTGTCAGGTCTACTCGTTCATGCCGAAGCAGCAGTACGAGAGCTGGAAGCTCATTCCCATGACTTTCGGCCTGAAAGATATGTTGTGACATCCGAACAAAAGAATTTTGCAATGAATGACGTCCGATCGATGAACCGCCGCCGCTTCATGACCCTGACCGGATCGACGCTCGCGATGCTCGGGGGCGGCCGGGCCTGCGCGCAGGGCCAGGAGCCCCGCCTTCGCATCGATCCCACGGCGTTCCAGCCGATCCCGATCGCGATCACCAACTTCGTGCCGGGCTCGCCCGCCGACGGCGACGTCGGCAACGGCGTCACGCAGGTGATCACCAACAACCTGAAGCGCTCGGGGCTGTTCGCGCCGATCGACCAGGCCGCCTTCATCGAGCGCATCAGCAACATCGACGTCGCGCCGCAATTCCAGAACTGGAAGACCATCAACGCGCAGGCCCTCGTCACCGGCCGCATGACGCGGCAGCCCGACGGAAGGCTCAAGGCCGAATTCCGCCTGTGGGACGTCGTCTCCGGCCAACAGCTCGCCGGCCAGCAATATTTCACCTCGCCGGAATATTGGCGCCGCATCGCCCACATCATCTCCGATCAGATCTACGAGCGGATGACTGGCGAGAAGGGCTATTTCGACAGCCGCGTGGTGTTCGTGGACGAAACCGGGCCGAAGGAGCGCCGCGTCAAGCGACTTGCGATGATGGATCAGGACGGCGCCAATGTCCGCTACCTGACCCGCGGCTCCGACCTCGTGCTGACGCCGCGGTTCTCGCCCAACTCGCAAGAGATCACCTACATGGAGTTCGGCCAGGGCGATCCGAAGGTCTATCTCTTCAACATCGAGACCGGCCAGCGCGAGATCGTCGGCAATTTCCCCGGCATGACCTTTGCGCCGCGCTTCTCGCCGGACGGCCAGCGCGTCATCATGAGCCTGCAGCAGGGCGGCAATTCCAACCTGTTCGTGATGGATCTGCGCTCGCGCTCGACCACGCGCCTCACCGACACGCCGGCGATCGACACTTCTCCTTCTTATTCTCCAGATGGCAGCCGGATCTGCTTCGAATCCGATCGCGGCGGCAGGTCGCAGATCTATGTGATGGCGGCGGGCGGTGGGCAGGCGCAGCGCATCTCCTTCTCCAAGGACGACACCAACGCCAGCTATTCGACACCCGTGTGGTCGCCGAAGGGCGATTACATCGCCTTCACCAGGCAAGGCGGCGGGCAGTTCGCGATTGGCGTCATGAAGCCGGACGGCTCCGGCGAGCGGCTGCTCACCTCCGGCTTCCACAACGAAGGCCCGACCTTCTCGCCGAACGGCCGCGTGCTGATGTTCTTTCGCGACCCCGGCGGCAACAGCGGACCGTCGCTGTACAGCGTCGACATTTCGGGGCGCAACGAGCTGAAGGTGCCGACGCCAGGCTTCGCCTCAGACCCGGCGTGGTCGCCGCTATTGTCTTCGACGGCGGGCCAATAAAGAGTTACGCGGTCAGACGCGCAACGTTGTCGAAAATGCGGGCAGATTTTTTCGGCTTCGCTGAGGAAAGCAAGCTTTCCTTCGCCTTGCGCTCGGCAAGGCTTGCCTAGTAGCTTGAAATATCAGCAGAAATAGGTCCGCCATTGCCGAAAAACAACTCCACTTTAACGATGTTCCCTCAGAAAGGCTTCATCTGGGTTGAGTAAAACTACGCGCCAAACAGGACGCGCGTACAGATACAAATGCAGTTCGCAAGCCAGAGCGGAGAACCTGAGGAGCAGGCCTCGCCGACGATTTCGGCGGCGCTGACCGATTCGCTGTTCGAGGCTCCTGGCACGGTGCTTACCGGCATCATCTTCTCGGCGTTCGCGGCATCCTTGACGGCGCTGAAGACGGGACAGACGCTGATTTGGGGATTTGTTCCTCTTCTCATTCTCGCAGGAGCTATACGGGCCTTCGATTTGAGCCGGTACCAGGCCCGAAAATCGGTCCTGAGCGCGGAACAAGCGGCAAATCTGCAAATGCGCTACCAAGTCGGAGCGCTCATCCAGGCCGTCGTGATTGGTCTATGGTGCTCCACGACCCTGCTGAGCAATGACGACGCCATCGCTCACATGATTGCCCTCTCGGTCACCACCGGAATCGTGGCCGGAGGAGCGGGGAGAGCTTACGGACGGCAGTCGATATTTCGTCTGCAAGCCACCTTGATATTCGGCCCGGCTGTGGTCGCGCTGGCGCTGCGCGGCACGCCCTATTACGTGGCAATGTCCGTCGTGTGCGCCGCGTTCCTGCTCTCGGTCATGCGGCTCTCCGGCAATCTGCACAAGATATTTCTGCGCGCGGTTATCGCACGCGAGCGCGAGGCTGCGCTCGCCGGCCAGTTCGACACGGCCCTCAACAACATGCCGCACGGACTCTGCATGTTTCGCATCGACGGCCAACTCGCGGTGATGAACCACCGCTTTGGCGCGATGATGGACCTGCCCGACAATCTCGCCCAGAACGGCACGAGCGTGCGCGGCGTCGTCGCCGCATGCGTCGAAGCGGGATCGATATCGGCCGCGAGCGGCGACCTGATTATTGCCGACATCGAAACCGCGCAGGCGAAGGAAATCATCACCACCGACCCCGATCCGCGAAGGAACCGTTCGCTGTCATGGACCGTCCAGCCGATGGCTGATGGCGGCGCGGTGGTACTGCTCGAGGACATCACCGAGCGGCGCAACGCCGAGGCCAGGATCAGCCATCTGGCTCGCTACGATGACCTCACAGCGCTGCCGAACCGTGTCAATTTTCGCGACGAGATCGAGCGGTTGCTCGCCGTCGCGCGGAATTCAGCGCGTCTATCCGCTCTGCTGTTCGTTGATCTTGACCAGTTCAAGCAAGTCAACGATACGCTGGGCCATCCCTGCGGTGACCAGCTCCTGTGCGCGGTGGCCAACCGTCTGCGCGAGATGCTGCGCCCCGAGGATTTCGTCGCCCGTTTCGGC
Organism: Bradyrhizobium sp. 154; assembly: GCF_023073875.1. NCBI lineage: Bacteria > Pseudomonadati > Pseudomonadota > Alphaproteobacteria > Hyphomicrobiales > Nitrobacteraceae > Bradyrhizobium > Bradyrhizobium sp. 154. The sequence continues at coordinate 105,151 of NZ_JADPKG010000021.1, read as the reverse complement.
GGCGACGAGTTCGTCGTGTTCCAGCAGAACCTCTCCTCGCCCGAGGACGCAGCTGCGCTGGCCCGCCGTATCGTCGAGCGGCTGAGCGAGCGCTATCGCATCGACAACCATCTGGTCGAGATCGGCGCCAGCGTCGGCATCGCACTGACCTCGCCGGATGGCACCAGCGCCGATACGCTGCTCAAGAACGCCGATATGGCGCTGTACCGCGCCAAGGCCGACGGCCGCGGCACCTTCTGCTTCTTCCGCGACGAGATGGCGGCGACCGTCGAGGCCCGCCGCATCCTCGAGCTCGACCTGCGCAAGGCGCTCGCTCACGAGGAGTTCGAGCTGTTCTATCAGCCGCTGGTCAATCTGAAATCCGGCAAGATCACCACCTGCGAGGCGCTGCTGCGCTGGAATCATCCGGTGCGCGGCACGGTCTCGCCGGTCGACATCATCCCGGTTGCCGAAGACATGGGCCTGATCGTCGATCTCGGCCGCTGGATCCTGCGCCGCGCCTGCATGGAATGCGCGAAGTGGCCGGAGGGCGTCAGCGTCGCCGTCAACTTCTCGCCGCAGCAATTCCACCAGCGGGACGTGCTGAGCGAAATCCGCTACGCGCTCGAAGTGTCGGGCCTGCCGGCGCATCGGCTGGAGATCGAGATCACCGAGTCCTCGCTGCTGCGCAACACCCAGCTCACGCACGACATCCTGTCGCAACTGCATGCGCTCGGCGTGCGCATCTCGCTCGACGATTTCGGTACCGGCTACTCCAGCCTCAGCTATCTGCACAATTTCCCGATGCAGAAGGTGAAGATCGACCGCTCCTTCCTGGAGGGCATCGACGCCGACCGGCCGCTGACGCTTTTGCGCGGCGTGGCAAGACTGTCGGCGGACCTTGGCATGTCCGTCGTGGTCGAGGGAATCGAGACCAACGAGCAGCTCGAACTGATCAGTGCCGACGGTACGGTGACCGAGGGACAGGGTTATCTGTTCAGCCGGCCGGTACCGGCGGTGCGGGTGCGCCAATTGCTCAATGCCTCGCACGGCATTCGCGGCGGCAAGGATCAGGTGGTCGCCGTATCGCGATCGATCGCCTGACTTCCAGTTCTCAATATCCCTTCGTTTCCGCTCGTTCAGCATCACCGTAGTCGTACGGGGTTAACCGTAACCGATTCAAGTCTTTGCAATTCCGTTAATGAACCATTAATCTCTACCTACTCGCAGAGGTTGTTCGGAGCGTAGAGATTGCAGATGAAGTCCGGGGCCGAACCGCAGACGGCGCTCCTTCCGCGCGGAGCCGCGCTGTTCGATCGCATCGACTATCGCCTCCTCGAAACGCCGGAGGACAATGAAACCCTGTATCGGATGCGCTACCGCGCCTATCTGCAAGCAGGACTGATCCCACCGTCCGAGTCCCAGCGGGTAACTGACCGTTTTGATAGCGCGCCCAACGTTTGGAATTTCGGCGTCTACGTCGCAGACGAGCTTTGCGCTGCCGTGCGCATCCACGTTCTGACCTCCGAATGGCGGATGTCCTACACCACGGAGGTGTTCGGCGACGTCCTGCATCCTCGCCTGGACCGGGGCGAGGTTTTTGTCGATCCGTGTCGATTTGTTGCCGATCCCGAAATGCAGCAGCGGTTCCCTGAACTGCCCTATCTGACGGTGCGGCTGCCTTTCGTAGCTTGCGAGCATTTCAATGCCGATGTCGGACTTTCGATGGTGCGGACCGATCATCAGGCGTTCTACCGCCGCGTGTTCCTGTCCGAGACTCTCACTGAGCCGCGTTCATTTCCGGGCTGGCCGACGAAGAAAGCCGTCCTGATGGCCTCGAATTATCCCAAGGTCCGGGAAAAGATCCTGACGCGTTTCCCGATCATGCGCTCGAGCGCGTTTGAGCGGCGGATGCTATTTGAACGGGGCACCCACCGGATCGCCGCACCCAGGCCGGTTCTTGTTGCCGGCGCTGTGGCCGCCCAGGCCTGATCCCTCCGCCTCGTTTGTGGTTCATGTGTTTTCAGGCGCTGGCAGCGGGGGTTCTATCCTGGTGCAAGCGCGCGTTCTGGTCATAAGCACCGCTTGCCTTCACCCTTGCGCCACATTTACAACCCATTAACCATGACGGGTGCTTTTCGCTGGTTGGGGGCATTTGACTGGCTGAGGCAAGGTTCCGTCAAGGTTGACGGAACGTTCGCTTAACCAACCCCCTGTAGACCGGACAGCAGTGGACTAACGCGAGCGTGGAGGCTCCGGAATGAAACATCCTATGCGTATCCTCCAGGGATTGAAGCTGGTCGCGGTGCTTGCTGTCGCGCTGTCGATGGGCGCCTGCGCCAACAAGAATGCTGCGACGGATGCGATGGCCAACGCGGCGACGCCGGGCAGCCAGCAGGACTTCGTCGTCAACGTGGGTGACCGCGTGTTCTTCGAGAGCGACCAGACCGATCTGACCCCGCAGGCGATCGTGACCCTGGAGAAGCAGGCGCAGTGGCTGCAGACCTATCCGCGCTACAGCTTCACCATCGAAGGTCATGCCGACGAGCGCGGCACCCGCGAATACAACATCGCGCTCGGCGCCCGGAGAGCCCAGTCGGTGCGTTCGTTCCTCGCCTCACGCGGCATCGATCCGAACCGCATGCGCACGATCTCCTACGGCAAGGAGCGGCCGGTGGCCGTCTGTAACGACATCTCCTGCTGGTCGCAGAACCGGCGCGCCGTCACCGTCTTGAACGCGAGCTCCTGACGCTTCAGTCAGGTGCCGTTCAGCTTCAGAACTCGATTATGCCGGCGCCCTCTCGGGCGCCGGTTTCGTTTCAGCATTCTGTGACGGAAACCCCTTGGTACCAGTCACATTTTTGGCGTACTCCACTTCAATGTGTGGCGCGTCGAATGTTCCGTTGCAGGCCATTTCGCTTTTGTCGTCAGGGCAAGATGTCATCCAGATTTAAGGTCTTTACCGGCACCGCGGCGATTGCCGCGCTGCTCTCTTTGTGCTCGCCCGCACTTGCGCAGTCGGTCTTCGCGCAGTCGGATGATGCCGACCCCGAGATGCGGATCGAGCGGCTGGAGAACCAGCTGCGCCAGCTCACCGGCCAGAACGAGCAGCTGCAATATCGCAACCGCCAGCTCGAGGAGCGGCTGCGGGCGCTCGAAAGCGGCGCGCAAGCCCCGCCCGGACAGGCGCCCAGCGTCGCGGCGATGCCGCCTGCCCAGATCGCACCCAGCCAAGTCGCGCCGGGCTATCGCCAGCAGCAGCCGCAACAACCGGCCGTGCAGCCGAATTACGAGCAGCCGCAGATCGCGGCTCCCGCGCCGATCGTTCAGGAGCAGCCGGCGCCTGGCGCACCGGGCACGCGCCGCCGCGGCGATGCCTTCGATCCGAACCAGAACCCGACCGCGCCCGGTGCGCCACGTGCGCTCGGCGGTGGGCAGCAGCCTATGCCGGCAGGAGCACCGGGCGGACGCGGTGCCGGCGAGCCGCTCGATCTTGCCAACACCAGCCCCCGTTATCAGCAGCAGGCCGCTCCCCCGGCCGCCCAGCCCGGCTATCCGCCGGCCCAATCCGGCTATCCCGCGCCATCAGGCGGCGCTGGCCTGACGACGCTGCCGCCCTCGGCAACGCCGCGCGACGAGTTCGACCTCGGCATCGGCTACATGCAGCGCAAGGACTATGCGCTCGCCGAGCAGACCATGAAGAATTTTGCGCAGAAATATCCGAGCGACCCGCTGCTCGGCGATGCGCAATACTGGCTCGGCGAGAGCTACTTCCAGCGCCAGCAATATCGCGATTCCGCGGAAGCCTTCCTCGCCGTCACCACCAAATACGAAAAATCGGCCAAGGCGCCGGATGCCCTGCTGCGACTCGGCCAGTCGCTCGCCGCGCTGAAGGAGAAGGAGGCCGCCTGCGCCGCCCTCGGCGAGGTCGGCCGCAAATATCCGCGCGCCTCGGCCGGTGTCAAAGCCGCGGTCGATCGCGAGCAGAAGCGGGTGAAGTGCTGACGCCTGGCGTTTGAGTCCTGACAATGCGGATGGTGCTGCGCTAAACATCGCAATCATCCGCTGACGATTTCTGGGCCGCGTCATGTCAGACGACGACAATTCTCCGATCTCGGCACGTGAGGCGAGGCGGCTGTTCGCCGGCCTCAAAACTGCGTCGGCGCTGGTGCTCGCGGTCTCGGGCGGGCCCGACTCGGTCGCGCTGATGTGGCTCGCGGCCCGCTGGCGGCGCAGTCTTGCGCGCGGCCCGCAACTCACCGTTGTCACCGTCGATCACGGCCTGCGCCCGGAAGCGGCCCGCGAGGCGCGCGAGGTCAAGCGTCTCGCCGCCGAGCTCGGATTGCCGCACCGGACTTTGCGCTGGCGCGGTGCAAAGCCGAAGACGGGACTGCCTGCCGCGGCGCGCGAGGCCCGCTACCGTCTGCTCGCACAGGCCGCGCGCGCCGTCGGCGCAAGACATGTGCTGACCGCCCACACCCGCGATGATCAGGCCGAGACCCTGTTGATGCGAATGCTCCGCGGCAGCGGACTTGCCGGGCTCTCGGCGATGGCTGGTGTCAGCGAGCGCGATGGCATCGTGCTGGCGCGTCCGCTGCTCGACGTCCCGAAGGCGCAGCTGATCGCGACCTTGAAGCGGGCGAAGGTCGGCTTTGCCGATGACCCCTCCAACCGCGACACCGCCTTCACCCGGCCGCGGCTGCGCGCGCTGCTGCCACAGCTCGCGGCCGAGGGCGGCGATGCCCGCACGCTGGTGCGGCTCGCGTCAAGGCTGGCGCGCGCCAATGCGGCGGTCGAGGTGCTCGCCGACGGCGCCGAGCGCTTCCTCCGCTTGCGGGATCGCGACGTTGCGCCGCAGGCGGGCGTTCGGAGCTTCGAGGCCTCGGCATTTGCCGCCCTGCCGGAGGAGGTCCGGCTGCGGCTCCTGCTGCGGGCCATCGACGCGCTCGGGTACGAGGGGCCGGCGGAACTCGGCAAGGTCGAAAGCCTGATGGCCGTGCTCGATCGGGCCATCGCCGCAGGTCCCCGTGCCGCCGCAAATGGCCGGCCGGTTCTGAAGCAAACGCTCGCGGGAGCCTTGATCAGCCTGGCCGGCGGGCGTATCCGCATCGCGCCGGCGCCGTCGCGGCGCCGCAAGGGCGCTTGAACTGTGTATGAACGCTGCATGAGGTCGGGATCATGACACCGGCCGGTTCGGCTCTGCGCCTCAGGCGACCTTAACCAGGCGGGAAAAACCCCGGCTCGGGCGCCATTATTTCAGCGGGAATCGCGCTAAGATGGGATAAATAGTCCCATCTCGTTCCCTTGGCAGCGACCGGGGCGGCACCTAAATTGTATGCGTCTAACCGAGAGGATTCCTTGGGATTTCCTCGCATTGACCAAAGTAACTGCCCAAGGATCACGGCCGCGATCCGCGCGACCACGAAGGAAGATCGATGAACGCCAATCTGCGCAATTTCGCCCTCTGGGTCATCATTGTCTTGCTGCTGTTGGCGTTGTTCACGCTCTTCCAGAATCCGGGTCAGCGCGCTTCCTCGCAGGACATCGCCTTCTCCCAGCTGCTGAGCGAGGTTGACCGCGGCAATGTGCGCGACGTCGTGATCCAGGGTCCCGACATCCACGGCACCTTCACCAACGGCTCCAGCTTCCAGACCTATGCGCCGAACGACCCGACGCTGGTGAAGCGCCTCTATGACAGCAAGGTGCAGATCACGGCGAAGCCGCCCGGCGACAACGTGCCGTGGTTCGTCTCGCTGCTGGTCTCCTGGCTGCCCTTCATCGCGCTGATCGGCGTCTGGATCTTCCTGTCGCGGCAGATGCAGGGTGGTGCCGGCAAGGCGATGGGTTTTGGCAAGTCGCGTGCGAAGATGCTGACCGAAGCGCATGGCCGCGTCACCTTCGAGGACGTCGCCGGCGTCGACGAGGCCAAGCAGGACCTCCAGGAGATCGTCGAGTTCCTGCGCGACCCCGGCAAGTTCCAGCGCCTCGGCGGCCGCATCCCGCGCGGCGTGCTGCTGGTCGGCCCGCCCGGCACCGGCAAGACCCTGATCGCGCGTGCGGTCGCGGGTGAAGCCAACGTGCCGTTCTTCACCATTTCCGGTTCCGACTTCGTCGAGATGTTCGTCGGCGTCGGTGCTTCCCGCGTGCGCGACATGTTCGAGCAGGCCAAGAAGAACGCGCCCTGCATCATCTTCATCGACGAAATCGACGCCGTCGGTCGTCACCGTGGCGCCGGTCTCGGCGGCGGCAATGACGAGCGCGAGCAGACGCTGAACCAGCTGCTGGTCGAGATGGACGGCTTCGAGGCCAACGAGGGCGTGATCCTCATTGCCGCGACCAACCGTCCCGACGTGCTCGATCCCGCGCTGCTGCGTCCCGGCCGCTTCGACCGCCAGGTCGTGGTGCCCAATCCTGACGTCGTCGGCCGCGAGCAGATCCTCAAGGTGCATGTTCGTAAAGTTCCGCTGGCGCCGGACATCAATCTCAAGACCATCGCGCGCGGCACGCCCGGCTTCTCCGGCGCCGACCTCATGAATCTCGTCAACGAAGCCGCCTTGACCGCCGCCCGCCGCAACAAGCGGATGGTGACGCAGGCCGAGTTCGAGGAGGCCAAGGACAAGGTGATGATGGGCGCCGAGCGCAAGTCGCTCGTCATGACCGAGGAAGAGAAGCTGCTCACGGCCTATCACGAGGGCGGCCACGCCATCGTCGGCCTCAACGTGCCCGCGACCGATCCGATTCATAAGGCGACCATCATCCCGCGCGGCCGTGCGCTCGGCATGGTCATGCAGCTGCCGGAACGCGACAAGCTGTCGATGTCGCTGGAGCAGATGACCTCGCGCCTCGCCATCATGATGGGCGGCCGCGTCGCCGAAGAGCTGATCTTCGGCCGCGAGAAGGTGACCTCGGGCGCGGCCTCCGACATCGAGCAGGCGACGCGCCTTGCCCGCATGATGGTGACGCGCTGGGGCCTGTCGGAAGAGCTCGGCACCGTCTCCTACGGCGAGAACCAGGACGAGGTGTTCCTCGGCATGTCGGTGTCGCGCACGCAGAACGCCTCCGAGGCGACGGTCCAGAAGATCGATTCCGAGATCAAGCGCCTGGTCGAGGAAGGCTACAAGGAAGCAACCCGGATCCTCACCGAGAAGCGCGCCGACCTCGAGACGCTTGCCAAGGGCCTGCTCGAGTTCGAGACGCTGACCGGCGATGAGATCGTCGACCTGCTCAAGGGCAAGAAGCCGAACCGCGAATCCGTGCTCGAGCCGACCACGCCGCGCGCCTCCGCGGTGCCTCCGGCCGGCAAGCCGCGCCCGCGCCCCGATCCGGATCCCGGCCTGGAGCCGCAGCCGCAGGCGTAAGCTGCGAACGGCAGATCGACTCGAAAAACGCGGCGGCAACGCCGCGTTTTTTTTGTTGGTCGAGCGCGCGTTCGGGAGCGGACATTCTTGCCCGTCATTGCTGTCGATGTTCAATAATTCGCTGATTGGATCGCGGTGGTCTTGGTAGCGGCGAAGGCCTTGGGAGTTTGTCCTGCCAAGGCCTGATGGGGTCTGTGGTTGTTGTAGTATACGAGATAGTCGAACAGTTCGTTGGCGAAGTGGTCGCGCCAAGGCTGCCCCGACCACGAGCAGCAGAGGAAGCCAATTGGTGGACAGGCCCGGCTCCGCCGCCAGCACGACCACGCCGACGAAGGCCAGCAGCACTCCGGCGCAGGTGGTGAGAGACGGCCGCTCGCTGAGCAGCGGCCAGGCCAACAGCACGGTGAAGGGCGTGGCGAGCTGATAGGCGACGGCCGACATACTTCCCGAGCCGAGCCCAAGGCCGACATAGAAGAGGCCGAAGTTCAAAGCGCCAAGGAAAATCGAAATGCCCGCGATAGGACGGAGCTGCTCGCGCATGGGTCTTTTGACGAACGGAACGAGCACCAGCGCGATCGCCAGAAAGCGCAGCGCGAGGAAGAAGAGCGGCGGAAACTCCGCGACGCCGACCTTGATCGCCACGAACTGATAGCCCCAGAGCAGGGGGACGGCTACCGCGCAGACGATCTGGATGGCAGACATGGCGTGTTTTCTTTCAAGACCGATTGGTTCAAATATAGGCGCACCAATTGCGGTGCGTGCCTGAAGAGTCGTCTACCTGATGAAGCGATCGAGAAGAGCGTCAGCGATGGCTTGCGACGTGGTCCTTGCCGGCGCGGTTTTGCCAACGACGCGCAGCCCCTCGACGAAACAGACGAGAATCTTGGCGGCACTCGAGGGATCGACATCCTCCGCCAACTGGCCTGCTGTCTTTGCGCGGGATAGTGCGCTCGCCACCCTGGCCTCCATCGCCCTAAAGAAGCCCGCGACGCGGCGGTTTACTTCGGAATCCTGCCCGGCTAGCTCCATGGCCGTGGCCACCAGCAGGCACCCGCGCCGGCCGTTGGCACCGCTGGTGCGCTCGACGTAGCCGGCCAGAAAGGTTCGCAGGCCGTCGATCGGCCCCTTGCGAGGGCTGAGCTCGACATCCATCCGTGCCACCGCATCGGCAATGTAGCGATCGAGCGCGCGAAGGAACAGCGAGTGCTTGTCACCGAACGCGGCGTAAAGGCTACCACGCGACAATTTTGTGGCACGAAGCAGGTCCGGCAGCGCGGTGGCGTGATAGCCGCGCGACCAGAACGCGTTCATCGCGTGTTCGACGGCGGCGTCCACGTCGAAGCTTCGCGGGCGGCCGCGAGGCAATTGCGCTAGGGGCTGGCGGCTCATGCGTGATATATAGACCGATCGGTCCTCAAATTACAAGTGGCGGCGGCCAGGCTCTAGCTCAGGAAATCCGAGGACGTCTGGTCTTATGGGAACACAGCCGGGCAACTTACGTTGGAGATCATAGCTTATCGCGGGATACTCGGAGTGCGTCCCGACATGGCGACTTTTTTGGGCGTTGAGGCCTGCGACTTGGCCGCCGCGCTTCCGGCTGCCGACGTGATCTTGTTTGGCGCTTCAGATGCCACGCCTCATCTTGCAGGTCAGACGAGCCATGCCGCTAAGGCGCCGGATGTCATTCGTCGTGCCCTGCGCCACTATGAGAGCGATCTCACCCGTTGGGATTTTGATCAAGACGCCGAATTGCTCGAATCAGCAAGCATGAAGGTCCTCGACGGTGGGAACCTGCTGACGGACCCAACAACACCCGAGAGCAATCGAGACGCGATCAGAGCAACTACACAAGCAATACTTTCCGTCGGAGCTGTCCCGCTCCTGCTGGGCGGTGATGATTCGGTTCCGATACCCTTCTTCGAGGCATTCCATAAGACCAAAGACCTGACGATCCTGCAGATTGACGCCCATCTCGATTGGCGCGATCAGCGAGACGGATCAGGCTATACGTTCTCCAGCACAATGCGGCGAGCCAGCGAATTATCTTGGGTGAAGCGCATCGTCCAAGTCGGTTTGCGGGGCATTGGCGGCTCTGGTCGCGGTGAATTTGACGATGCGAAAGCATGGGGCGCGAAGATTTTCACTGCCAGAGAGCTCCGACGTCACGGAATCGCTAGCGTTCTCGAAGAAATAGAAGACGACGGTAAGTGCCTCATCACCATCGATTGTGACGGTCTTGATCCGTCAGTCGTCCCGGGTGTGCTCATCCCTCAGCCGGGCGGTCTGCACTATTTCGACGTTATTGAACTGCTGCAAGGTATTGCGTCAAAGTCTACGATCGTCGGATTAGACGTGGTCGAGTTCGTCCCGCATCGCGATTTGCAAAATATTGGAGCAACTACTGTCGCGCGAATTATCTGCAATGCGATAGGTTGCATGCGCAAACGGGCGGTGTAGCTGCTAGCCAGCCACCTGGGCCGGACGCCATCGGCTTACGTCCTCACTTCGTCAGCACCGCCGCCGAGCCTTCGGCATTCTCCCGCACGTGGATCACCGCGATGTCATCGGTGTAGATCCGCTTCCAGCCCTTGAGCTGGTCGAGGATCTGCGGGCCCGGCGCATCGGCGACCAATAGCGTTGCGTCGATCTTGTGCTCGTCGAGCAGGCGCGGCAGCAGATCCGGCTTCTTGCCCTCCGTTGCCTTGAAGAAGTCCATGACGAATTTCTCGCCATAGAGCTCGGCGCGGCCGTCGACGAAGACGGGGATGTCGCGCGAGATCAGATAGCCGCCGAACTGATAAGCGTTGAAGATGCGCTGCACCTTGCGCTGTTCGAGCAGGTCGACCGCTGCCACCGGCGTCTGCGTCATCGTGAAGCTGAAGCGGTGGTGCCCCATGTAGATCGAGGTTGAGCTCCAGCTTGCGGCCACGATCATCAGCGCGCCGAGCGCGGTGACGTAGCGGGCCGGCCAGCGGTCGCCATCAGTGGCGTCGATCTGCGGGCGCGAAAACATCTCGCCGAGCGGCTTTGCCAACACCAGCGGCACCAGAAAGGCAAAGGCCTCGATGCTCCGGACATGCGTCAGCGCACTCCAGGTCAGGAACAGAATCAGGAAGATCCTTGGCGCCGAGAGCACGAGGCCGCGATAGTAACCGAGAGCGATCAGACCGAGCAGCGCGCCTTCGAACGAGGTGAACGTGGCGAAATTCGCCGGCATCCATTCGAAGATCAGTGACAGCAGTTCGCCGAGGCTGAGGATGTTGGTAGCACCCATCAACGTCTTCCAGCCGTAAGGCGTGCAGCAGCTCGCGACCAGGGCGCCGATGCCGAATAGCACCCAGCGCAGGAACAGTTGGAGTCGTCGTCCCTTCTCGGCATGCTCGACCGCCTCGAGCGAGATCGGGCCGATCAGCGCCAGGCCCAGCACGAAGCCGCCGTGCAAATTCGCCCAGAGCGCCATCAGCGGCAGCCAGGCCCAGGACGGCGCGCTTCTGCGGTCGGCAGCGGCCATCAAGAGGCCGACCCACGCCACCATGACGGGCAACGCCAGGATGTGCGGACGCGCCAGCACGTGATGCAGCGACAACAGCAGTGCCAGCATCGCGAACAGCACCGCGCGCGGTGCCTCGATCTGGGCGTCGAGCAGATAGACGAAGATTGCGGCCGAGAGCGCGACCCCGACCGCGGTGAGGATCACGGGCCCGGCCCAGCCCCATTGCGCATAGCAGAACGCGAACATCACCTGCGACAGCCACGACGTCGAAATCCAGGGCGCGCCCGTCCGCGTGAAGGAATAGAAGTCGGTGGTGGGCACGGCGCCGTGATCGAGGATCCATTGCCCGATCTTGATCTGCCAGAACGAGTCGGAGTCCTGAAGCAGCGTGTCGCCGACGAAGAGGAAGAAGAGATAGGCGCCGGCACCGACGCAGAGCGGCGTCAGGGCTCGTGCGCGGCCCTGCACCGCGATGCCGTTGGCAAAGGAAAGGGACATGCCGCCTCGTCGTCCTGTTGTTTCTTGTCGGTCCGAGCATGATCCGCAAAAAGTGTGTAGCAGTTTTCCGGAAAGATCATGCTCGAAACAATAACTTGAAGCGCGCTGAACGATTCATCTGGTCGCGCTTCAGTCCGAGCGGGCGGCATTGGACCACGGCGGTGATAACTTCGGGTAAACTGGCGCCGGTCAGTCTCATCTCCCGACGATTTAACCGGTTGTTTTCAATTTCGGTTTACCATCGGCCAATACACGCAAACCGCTCCGTGTTTGCGCAGTCGAATTAACTGCGGCGAAATTCTTTGCCCCTAAGTTGGGTTTCATGGTCGGGCGGCGCTGGGAAGCCGAGAAGACCAGATTCAGTTATAGCCCGTATACTCTTTGGAGCAGTCTATGAAGAACCTCGTTTCGCGTTTCGTGAAAGACGAATCCGGCGCCACCGCCATCGAATACGGCCTGATCGCCGCCGGTATCGCGCTCGCGATCATCACCGTCGTCACCAACCTCGGCAGCACGCTGAACGGCAAGTTCGGCTCGATCTCGACCAGCCTGAAGTAAGACTGGACGACTTAAGAATTTCGAGAGCCCCGTCCCCGATGGGGCTCTTTTCTTTTGGGCGATGCAGCTGCAGTCGGACGACCGCCTAAGGTGTATCGTTCAAGTCGCCCGCTTGGCAGGCGCCTCACCATGCGGCTCAAATATCCCGCCGCAAACCACTTGAGAGTCCGCCCCAGACGGACGCTTCGAAGGAGAGCTGAAGGCAAGCTTCCGCCAGGGTTTTCTTCTTACGCGCAAGGTCGCGAGAGCCAGCGGCCTTGTTTGGCTCACCGTGACGCGGGAGGTAGCTGCACCGGTGCGTCATCGCGGACGTGAACCACGGCGATATCATCCGCATAGAGCTGCTTCCACCCCGGCAAATGGTCCATAATTCTAGCGGCGGGAATGCTGGTGTTCAGCAACGTCGCATCGATCCGGTAGGTCTCGAGCAGACGCAGCAGAGTCTCCACGTTCTTGCCCTCAACGGCATCGAAGTAGTCGAGCACAAACTGCTCTCCATACAGCTCGGCGCGGCCATCGATGAAGCTCTTGATGTTGCGGGTGATCAGATAGCCTCCGATCGGAGCGGTGCTGAAGATCCGCTGCGCGTGCCGCCGTTCGAGCAGGTCGACCGCAGCCGCGGGACTCTGATTGGCAATAAAAGCATACCGGTGCGGCGTCGCATAGGAGCGGGTGATGCTCCAGCCGGCGACGACGATCACGAGCGCCGCAATTGCGGTCATTGTAAAGGAGAACCGCGGTTCTTGCGCCACAGCTCTCGTCAGTCCCAATTGTTCGGCGAACGGCTTTGCGACCACGAGCGGGGTCAACAGGGCAAAGACCTCGATGTTTCTGACGTGGGTGAGTGCCGCCCAGGTCAGGCCTAGCAGCAGAAGAATGCGGGTCCACGGCAGCGTCAGTCCGCTGCAATAGCCGATAGCGATCAAACCGAGCAGGGCGGCTTCAAACGGGCTGAACGAGCTGAAGTCGGCCGGCATCCACTCCCAGATCAACGAGAGCAGCTTACCGAGGCTGAGGATTTTCGTGGCGCCGAGAAGCGTGTCCCAGCCGTAGGGCGTGCAGCAGCTCGCGGCAAGCGCAGCAAGTCCGAACAAGGCCCAGCGCGCCGCCACTGCAAACCGGTCGTTGCGATCTGCGGCCACGATTGCATCGAGGCCAATGGGGCCAATCAGGACCAGCCCCATGACGAAACCGCCGTGAAGATTGGCCCACAACGCCATCAAGAGCAGCAACAGCCAGGAGGGCGCAGTGCGCCGATCGGCGGCCGCCAGCAACCCGCCGACAAAGGCAAGCATGACAGGCAAGGCCAGCATGTGCGGGCGGGCGAGAAAGTGGCCGACCGACATCGCGAGCAGCGGAGTGAGGAGCAGAAAGGCGCGCGCAGGTTCCAGATAGGGCTCAAGCAGGTAGACGAAAATCGCCGCAGTCACACCGATCGCGAGCGATGTCAGGATCACTGCGCCCGACCAGTTCGATGGTTCGTAAACAAGCGCGAACAGCACTTGTGACAGCCAGGAACTCGAGATCCAGGCCTCGCCGGCCCGCGTGAAGGAATAAATGTCGTTGTAGGGAAGTGCGCGGTGTTCGAGGATCCACTGCCCGATCTTGATCTGCCACAGCGTATCGGAGTCGCGCAGCATGACGTCGCCGATGCCTAGAAAGAACACGTAGACAATGGCGCCAATGCAGAACGGCATGAGCCAGCGCGCAACGCCGCGGACGGGAACGCTGCTCGTGATGGAGATCGACATTGCACTCTCGGAGTTGAATGACCACGCACAACAGCGCGTCAGCACCTGAACATGATCGCCTTTAAGTTGAGGTAAACTGGACCGGCTTGCCGCGGCCCAGCGGTGCAAGGATGCTTTTACTACTACTTGCTTGCTTGCAGCCCCAGTTGCGTGGCGCTCGTATGCTCATTTGTATCTTGTCATCCACCCTGAATAGTTGTTCAGTCCTTGCGGGGCAATTTGCATCTTTCGACGTGACGAAGCGTTCGGCCGCGGGGCGTGGCTGGCGCGTGGGGACAGGAAGCGCGCCATGGTTTATCGGCGGACGCATCAAGTGGTGAAGCGCCTTGCAGCCCGGCGCAGTGCGATATTGGCGGCGGCGCGGGAGGCTGCGGCCGAAGGCGGGATGGCGGCTGTGCAGATCGCGCCGGTCGCGCTCCGGGCCAATGTTGCGGCGGGGACGGTCTACCGCTACTTCCCCTCCAAGGCCGAGCTGATCTCCGAATTGATTGCGGAGGTTTCGCGCGACGAACTCGCCGCCATCCGGCGGGCGGCCGACGGCGCGCCGGGGCCGTCCTCGGCGCTGGCGGCCGCGGTCACCACCGTGGCGGTCCATACGCTGTCGCAGCGCAGGCTGGCCTGGGGCATCTTGGCCGAGCCCGTTGATGTCGATGTCAGTGCCTCGCGCCTTGCCAGCCGCCGCGAGATCGCCGGCGAGATTGCGTCACGGATCGACGCCGCCGTGCGCGCCGGCCATCTGCCGGCGCAGGAAACCGCGCTCGCTGCCACCGCGCTGCTCGGCGCGCTGCATGAAGCCCTGGTCGGGCCGCTCGCGCCCGACAATCTCGAGGATCCCGTCAAGATGCGCGACGCGGTGCAGACGGTGACGCTGCTGGCGCTGCGTGCGGTCGGCGTCATGGACGCCCGGGCCAGGGGGCTGGTGGTGCAGCAGACGTTGCTGCCGACCGCGAAGGCGCTGGTTGGGGCGTAAATCCGCCGCGCGATCGGGGCGGAGGCCTGATTGCGCTCAGGCCGTTGCTCGAACAGGGCTTTTCGAAAGACCGCAGCACGGGCGCCGAATGGGCCTTCTACTGTGCATGGGGTTGTTTTCGCAGTTTTTGTTTGAGCAGCCGGACTCAGATATGGGCATCGCCCTCGGGGCCGACCGAGGCGATGCGCACCATGTTGGTGGTGCCGGGGATGCCGAGCGGCACGCCGGCGACAATGATGACGCGCTGGCCGGCCCGGACGAAGCCGTCCCGGAACGCGATCTGGCCGGCGCGGCCGACCATGTCGTCCTGGTCGCGGGCATCCTCGGCCACGACGCAGTGCACGCCCCAGACGACGGCGAGGCGGCGGCCGGCCGTGATGTTCGGTGTAATCGCCACGATCGGCGGCTTCGGCCGCTCGCGCGCGACGCGCACGGCGGTTGAGCCCGAGCTGGTCCAGCAGATCAAGGCGGGCAGGTCGAGCGTCTCGGCGATCTGGCGCGCGGCGTCGGCGATGGCATCGCCGGCGGTCGATTCCGGCGCGGGGCGCTGCGCCATGATCACGGACCGATAGGTCGGGTCGCGCTCGACCTCCTCGCCGATGCGGTTCATGGTCGAGACCGCTTCGACCGGGAACTTGCCGGCCGCCGATTCCGCCGACAGCATGATGGCGTCGGCACCCTCGTAAACGGCGGTGGCGACGTCGGAGACTTCGGCCCGGGTCGGCACCGGCGACTGGATCATCGATTCCAGCATCTGGGTCGCGATCACCACCGGCTTGCCGGCGCGGCGCGCCATCCGCGTCATCTGCTTCTGCAGGCTCGGCACCCGCTCCAGCGGTAGCTCGACGCCGAGATCGCCGCGCGCCACCATCAGCGCATCGGAAGCCTCGATGATGTCGGCGAGGCGATCGATCGCCTGCGGCTTCTCGATCTTGGCCATCACCGCGGCGCGGCCACGGATCATCTTCTTGGCTTCGAGCACGTCGTCAGCCCGCTGCACGAAGGACAGCGCGATCCAGTCGACGCCGGTGACGAGCGCCGCCTCGAGGTCGGCGCGGTCCTTCGGGGTCATCGCCGAGACCGGCAGGTCGGTGTCGGGCAGGCTGACGCCCTTGCGGTCGCTCATCTTGCCGCCGACCACGACACGCGTCACCGCGTGCTCCTTCGTGGTCTCCTCCGCGATCAGCCGCACCTTGCCGTCGTCGAGCAGCAGCGCATGGCCGGGCCGGAGCGCGGCCAGGATCTCCGGATGCGGCAGGTGGACGCGCGTGGTATCGCCTGGCGCCTTGTCGGAATCGAGGGTGAAGGTCTGGCCGTTCTGGAGCTGGACCGCGCCGTCACTGAAGGCGCCGAGCCTGAGCTTCGGGCCCTGGAGGTCGACCAGAATGCCGATTGGCCGGCCGTAGCTCGATTCGACGTTGCGGATCGTCGCCACCAGCTCCCGCATCTTATCATGCGGTGTGTGGCTCATGTTGATGCGAAACAGGTCGGCGCCGGCCTCGAACAGGCGGCGGATCATCGCGAGGTCCGACGAGGCAGGTCCCAGGGTCGCGAGAATCTTGATACGGCGAAGGCGCCTCATTGCTTACTTCCAGACGGGGGCGAGGGCGCTGGCGGGAGGCCAGTCGCGGGCGGCGTACCACCGGGCGGGCTGTTGGGCAAACCGGGAACCCCGCCCGGGCCAACCGTGCCGGGCAGGCCAGGTACGCGTTGCTGCGCCGGTTGTTCGTTGGCGTCGGTGAGCTGGACCGTCCAAGCCCGCTGCTCGCCGGTATCGACCTCGAAATAGCCGGTGCGGTCGTAGCCGCGCGCCAGGCAATCCTCGGTGCCGCGGATGGTGAACTCCTTGTCGCGCGAGCACATGAAGGCTTGGCCCGACCATTCACCGCCACGGTCGTAGTCGATGGCATAGATGTAATAATAGCGGGCGACCAGCGTTCCCCGCAGCAGCGTCTCGCAGGTGCGCGACGAGATGTTCCACCAGCCCTCGGTGGTCCAGCCCTCGGCGTCCTTGTAGCCCAGCGCGATTCCGACCCGGCTCGATGTGTTGTTGCAGAGGCGGAAATCGGCGGACGCCGGGCTGGTCCAGAGGCACAGCAGCGCGACCGCCAGCACCGGGACCAACCGGGCGAGCACGCAAAGGGGGGAGCGGGGAGATTCGGCGATCATTGGCGCGGAAGCTATATCAGATCATTGACGATTTGGCGTGGCGCCGCAGAACCGCCCCAAGGAGCGGTAAGGCCGGCTGCCGGCTCGTTTGCGCCGTGATATGGCAAAATCTGTGACAGGACCCACCTGATCCCGTAAGGGTGACCGCCATCGGGCGGCAGAGCACAATTCAGGGCCAAGGAATCCAGCTATGGCAATCGACGACAAAACCAGAACGGAGCTCGAGGCGGCCGCTTTCCGCCGCCTGGTCGATCATTTGAGGACACGCACGGACGTCCAGAACATCGACCTGATGAACCTCGCCGGCTTTTGCCGCAACTGCCTGTCCAACTGGCTCAAGGACGCCGCCGACGCCCAAGGCGTCGCCTTGAGTAAGGACGAGAGCCGGGAGGCCGTCTACGGCATGCCCTACGAGACCTGGAAGTCGAAATACCAGGGCACAGCCACGCCGGAGCAGATCGAGGCGATGAAGAAAGTCCATCGCCACGGGCACTGAACGACGGCCTGCTGAGTCGCGCCACACAACAGCTTTCTTCAAGCAGCCGCAGGAAGGTGTGGGCGCGCTGTGGACGAGCGCGATGCTGCCTTGAACGCCGGGAGCGCCAACCCTAAGGGTCTACCCAGCACGCGCGGTAAGGATGCCGGCGTCACCTTGTTTTTGCCAGTTCCATTGGGAGTACCAAGATGGCCACCTCCGCCGCCGTCCGCGACGACGAGCCCGCGACGAAATTTGCCAAGGACCAGCTCAAATCCATCATCGAGCGCATCGAGCGGCTGGAGGAGGAGAAGAAGGCGATCTCGGACGACATCCGCGACGTCTATGCCGAGAGCAAGGGCAACGGCTACGACGTCAAGGCGCTGCGCACCATCGTGCGCCTGCGCAAGCAGGACCCTAACGAGCGCGCTGACGCCGAGACCATTCTCGAGACCTACATGCAGGCGCTGGGGATGATCTGAGGCGCCCGGGGGCGTTGCAGCGCACCAAGCTTGGGCGAAATCCCTTCATCTGCTAGAGTGCCCGGTGAAGGGACCGAGCGATGGATGTGCCGGGACCAGAGCGCAGGCTTGCCGCGGTCCTCGCCGCCGACATGGTCGGCTTTAGCCGGCTCATGGAAGTCGACGAGGCGGGTACCCTTGCGCGCCTCAAGACCCATCGGGTCGAGCTCATCGATCCGGCCATTGCCAAGAATCGCGGCACCATCATCAAGACGACGGGTGACGGCATGCTCGCCGAATTCCACAGCGTCGTCGATGCCGTGCTCTGTGCCGCCGAGGTTCAGCGCCGCATGGCGCGGCGCAATGCCGATGTCCCGCCGCCGCGATGGATACAATTCCGCATCGGCATCAATCTTGGCGATGTCATCGTTGATCAAAACGACATTTTCGGTGACGGCGTCAACGTCGCAGCACGACTGGAGGCGCTGGCCGAGCCTGGAGGGATCTGCGTTTCAGGCGCGGTGCGCGATCAGGTGGGCGACCGGCTCGACGGAGTTCAATTCGAAGATCTCGGCGAGCAGAACGTCAAGAACATCGCTCGCCCGATCCGCATCTTCCGCATGCGGCTGGCGGAAGGGCCTGCAAGCCTGCCAGAGGCGACGAAGGCTGTTACGTCACCAACTGTCTCAAAGAAGCCGTCCATCGCCGTGCTGCCGTTCGCCAACATGAGCGGCGATCCGGAACAGGAGTTCTTCGCCGACGGTCTCACGGAAGACATCATCACCGAGCTCTCGCGCTTCCACGACCTGCTCGTCATCTCGCGAAACTCGACCTTCGTCTACAAGGGCAAGGCCGTAAAGGTCCAGGACATCGGCCGTGAGTTCGGGGTCGACTATGTCATCGAGGGCAGCGTGCGGAAAGCCGGCGGGCGTGTCCGCGTCACCGTGCAGCTGATCGACGCGGAAACCGATCGCCACATCTGGGCTGAACGTTACGATCGCGAGCTCCAGGATATTTTCGCCATCCAGGACGAGATGACCCGCGCGATCGTCGCGACGTTGCCTGGTCGCGTCGAAGCGGCAGCGCATGACCGCACCAAGCGCAAGCCGACCGAGAACATGCGCGCCTACGAATGCGTGCTGGCTGCAAAGCTCCTGCATCACCGTTCAACACGCGAGGACAACGCGCAGGCGCAGATACTGCTCAACCGGGCGCTGGCGATGGATCCGAATTACGCCCACGCTCACGCCTGGAAGGCGTGTGTGCTCGGCCAGTGCTGGATTTATGGCTGGTGCGCTGACCGCGACGCGACTTTCGAGCAGGTGGCTGCAGAACTCGAGATCGCGTTGGCACTCGACGACAATGATGCAGATGTGCACCGCATCCTCGCCGCGCTCAATCTGACGCGCCACGACTATGAAAAAGCCACTTATCATCAGGAGCGTGCGTTGGCCCTCAACCCGAACTACGATCTGGTTGTCGTGCAGCAAGGAGAGCTCCTGACCTGGCTGGGCTTGCCTGAGGAGGGCATCGACTGGATCAGGAAAGCGATGCGGCTCAACCCTCATCATCCCGAGCGATTCTGGAGCCATCTCGGTCGCGCGTATTATTGCGCGGAGAAATACGCCGAGGCCGCCGAGGCGTTTTCAAGGATCACGCGGCCCGACTATACCCATCACGCGTTCCTTGCAGCGATATTCGCGCAGATGAACAATGCCGTCGCGGCTGGCGCTCACGCCGCGGAGGTTCTGAAGCGCGAACCCGGGTTCTCGGTGGCAGCCTATCTTGCAACCCTGCACTACAAGCGCGAGATCGATCGCGAGCGTCACGAATCCGGCCTCCTCAGGGCTGGCCTGCCGGCTTGATCGATACGCGCAGGAAGAACAGGGCAGGCGAGAGCTTGGCTGGGCCGCGGCTCTCAGCGCAGCGCGGCAGTGCGCATGACGAAGGACGTCGTCTCGAGCTTGGCGGTGGCGCTACCCGAGAAACTGTCGCAGGACAGGCCCTGCATCGGGTCCTCGACAAAGCCCATCGCGATCACGGCCTGCGGCTTGACGAAATAGCGGCGCAGCGCCGCCGTATCGAGCTCGCCCATCAGCGTCACCGACATCGCACGGCTGGCGCTCGGTGACAGCATCACGATCTTGAGCCAGATGCTGTCGCCCTTGGCCGCGGAGAGCCGGGTCGCGGTTGCGATCCTGCCATCGATGCTCTTGCCGACCACGGTGTTGATCTCGGCCTGAGCGAGGCTGCGCGTCGTGGAAGCGGGACGAGCGGAGCGCGGGATCGGGGCAGAGGCGGCGACGACATTGGCGCGGTCGACCGGCGAGGCGGAAGCGGGGGCAAAGGCCAGCGCCTGATAGGCCGCGCTGGAAACGCTCGCGGTGGCTTGCGGATCGGTGGCGGCGGCAAGTGCCTGGCGCGCCTTCAACGCTGCGACCTGTGCCGGCGTCGCCTGCTGCGGCGCGGCCGGTATATCATCCCAGAAACCGCGGGCATTGATGATGTCGGCCGGGGTCTCGGGCTTGGCATCGGCAGATTTGGCGGTCGCCGGCTTGTCAGCCCCCGGCTTCGGCTTGGGTGGCGCAACGATCTGCGCGTCGGCCGAGGCGAGCTGGAGCGTTGCAGCGATCTGCGGCTTGGCGCGCGGCGTCGGCACCGGCTCGGCGGACTTGGCCGCGGCGGCGACCACGGTCGGCGTCGCCGGTTTCGCGGCCGGCGCCGGTGCGCCCTCGTCATCCTCGTCGCTGCTGGCGGCCGGAGCCGCCGACCTGCCCTTGAACAAGGCGGCGAAGAAATTGGTCTTGCTGCCGGAATCGTCGCCGCTGCCGCGTCGCTCGATCTCGGCCTTGGCGAGCTCATAACCCTTCAGCGGAACGCCGTCGGTCGGCAGATGCACTGTTTTTCCGTCCGGGAAAACGCGGGCGAGCTGGTCATGCGTCATGCGCGGCCAGTGCCGGATGCTGCCGGTATCGAGGTGCACGAAGGGCGAGCCGGAGGTCGGATAGAAGCCGACGCCGCCGCGCTGGAGGCGCAGGCCGGCGAAGCGGATCTGCTCCAGCGGCACGCCGGGGATATAGAAGTCCATCGCGTGGCCCAGCATATGCTGGCTGAAGCGCGCCACACCGGAGGAGCGGCGGCGGAGCATGGCGTTGGTAGCGGGGGAGCGGTAGGAGGAGATGATCTGAATCGGCTGCTTGCCGTCGACGTCGCGATAGACTTCCCAGAGGATGTCGAACAGGCGACGGTCCATGACCGTCTCGTCCTGGGTGCGCCAGTCGCGCAGAAAGTGATTGAGCTGCTTCAGCGCGGCTTCGTCATACCGGCCGTCTCGTTTGAAGGTGACGGTGAGGTCTTCGCCGGAATGGGTGTGATGAAAGGAGAGCGTCTTGGTTTCGTTCAGCGCGGCGGCGTCATGAACCGAACCTGCGGCAGCAAGCAGCAGTGCAGCAGCGAGGCCGATCCTGGATCCGGCCTTCACTCCCGCATGGGACAACGACAGCACAGCGAATTGGCGTGCGAGACCAGTCAGCACGTATGAGCCCACCCAGTCGACGAGCGTTCAAAATGGACTCTCCCGCCAACCCCGTAGCAGCGCGAAAGAGGATGAACGCTTTCTTAAAGCGAGAAGGTTAATTCGAGGTTGACCTTCCCGCCCCCAAACCAAGTCAGAATACAATCCTAAACGGTTGACTGTGGCAAAAAAACGCCCGCTGTCCGGGCCGAGGTTGAGGGTGGTTAACGTTAAGCGACCCCGTCCAGGGACGGGGTCGCTGATTTTATTGCAGAATTTTACAGAGGGAGCTGAGCCTCAGCGGGTAAACACCCGCTGCGGGCGGCGGCCCACCGGTGCGGGCGGCGCGGTCGGGGCTGGTGCCCCAAACAGCCGCTCGAAGAAGTTCGGTCCGGACGAGCCGAAGCCACCGCCATTGTTGGCCACCGCCACGCCAGAGGGCAGCGTCGTCGCCGGGCGCGAATAGCTCGGCTGCGAATGCGCCACGACGGCCTCGAGGTCCTTGCCGCGGTTGTTCTTCAGGATGTTGATCATGGTCGCGTCGCGGCCATAGATATCCTTGCGAAACTGGAGCTTGCCGGCGTCATCCACGAACGCGGTCTGATAGGTGATGTTGACCGGGATCGGGGTCGGGAATTTCAGGTCGATCTCGCTCTTGCCGTACATGCTGCGGACGCGCTCGGGCGTGTACTTGTCGTTCGGCATGGTGATATTGAGCAGCACGGACGCGTACTGATCCGGATTCTGCACACGCATGCAGCCGTGGCTGAAGGCGCGCTCGTCCCGGGCGAACAAATGCTTGTCCGGCGTGTCGTGCTGATAGACCAGGAACTTGTTCGGGAAATTGAAGCGGATGCGGCCGAGCGCGTTGGCTTCACCCGGCGGCTGCGAGATGTGCACCGAGCCGTCGCGGTTCTGCTCGAGCTTGAGGCCCATGCGCTGAAGCACGGTCGGGTCCTGCTGAAGCGCCGGCAGATATTCGTTGTAGACGATCGACGGGGGCACGTTCCAGGTCGGATTGACCGTGATGTACTTCATCGTCTCGGTGAGGAGCGGCGTCGCATGCGTGCCCGGTTTGCCGGTGACGACGCGGGTGGTCCAGACCTGCTGGCCCCGCTGCATCACCTTCAGCGTATAGTCGGGAATGTTGAGGATGACATAGGCATCGCCGAGTGAGGGCGCCCCGAGGTCGCGCGGCAGCCAGCGCCAGCGCTCCATGTTCACCAGCACCACGTCGATCTGCTTGTCGCGCTTGGGGGTGTTGAGTGCCTTGACGGTCTTGTCGTCGAGGATGCCAGTCGCCTTCATCTCGGCGCCGCTCTGGAATCTGCGCACGGCGTCGGCGACCGCCGCGTCATAGCGGGTGTCGTTCGCGTTCTCGGTGATGCCGAGCTTGGCGCGCAGCTGCGGCACGCGCGCATCTTCCACGACGATCTCGGCCTGCTTCTTGCCGGCCGGGGTGTATTTCAGCGCCGGACCGTCGGCGATCTCGATCAACGGGCCGCTGCCGTGGCCGCGGAGCTCCGCGAGCTTGGCCTTCAGCTCCTTATAGAGCTTGTGCGGCGGGTTGTAGCTGTCGAGCGCGGCGGACGCATCCGTCGCGGTCGTGACCTTGGCAAGCACTTCGTTCGGGTCGACCGGGTGCTCGGGATAGAGGATGTCGCCGCTGACTTGCGACCAGTGCATGCGGCCACTCTGGGCGTGCCGCGCATAGTCGAACATGCTGGCGGTGAGTTTCAGCTCGGCATCGGCGAGCGTATCGGGCGTGGTCGCGGCGGCGAAATCCGGCACCGGATAGTCGGCCGGATTGAGGCCGTCGGAGGCCGCGTCCTTCAGCCGTGCGATCACACCCTTGGCTGCAGCGGTCAGGCTGCCGCCTTGAGTCCAGACCGGCGCGAAGTCGCGCGCACCGTAAAACTTCTCGATCGCCGCGCGCTCGTTCTTGCGGTCGAAATGGCGCGACGTCTTGGCGCCGATGATGTCCTTGAGCCTGTCGGCGACCGGCTGGTCGGCAGCGGGAACGTTGCTCGCGGCCTTCACCGGCTCGGCGGCCGGAGCCGCAGCGGGGGCCGCAGGCGCGACCGGCGTTGCCGTCGCCGTGTCTGCCTTGGCGGGCTCAGATGCGGCAGGCTCGGTCTTCGCAGGTTCGGTCTTCGCAGGTTCGGTCTTGGCCGTCTCGCTCGTCGGCGCCTCAGTGGCGGGCGAGGTGGCGACGTCGGAAGGCTTGGTCTCGACTTTGTCGGGCGCCGGTGCGACTTCGGTCTTCACGGGCTCCTTCGCAGTGGCCTGAACGGTGGCGGTGGTATCGAGCTTGATGTCGGAGGCGGTTGGGGGCGGGACGTTGGCCGGCTCGGGGCGCGGGATCGCGGCCTCGATCGCGAGCTCGGCGGCGCTGCTGCGCGCCTGATCCTGCGCCAGGGCTGAGCTGGCGGACACCGTGAGGAAGGTTGCCGCGACTGTCATCAAGACACGGTCAAAGCCTGCGCGGTGGTTCAAACAGTCACGCATTGTGTCACACCCCTCGGGTGAACTGTCCCTCGTGGAACAGCTTCGTTATCGTCGCTAAATCTTCGGCTGAACGCGCCGGCCTCTCGAGAGTCGCACGCCTGCACGCAACGATTCATACGCAGACGATATACGGGCCCCGTTTTTGCGGCCAGCGCTACCCGGGACAACTCACGACAAACTGACGTCAAGGCAGCCTTTTTGGCAACGAATTATGCGCATGCCCCACGCGCTTTTCCCTGTGTCTGTCACTTCCAGGTCACGGTTCACGTCGCGACGAAATTTCACCGTGTTGCGAAGGGCTTGCGGCCTCTTCGCGGCAACAGGCAATCCGCTGTGCAGATACGGCTCAGTGCGTCTCCTCGTCGCTTTTCCCGCCATGGCCAGGCACGCCTGCTTCGTCGAGTTTGCGGTAGAGCGTGGACCGGCCGATTTTGAGGCGGCGGGCGACTTCGGACATCTGCCCGCGGTAATGCGAGATCGCGAAGCGGATGATTTCGCTCTCCATGTCCTCCAGCGGGCGGACATCGCCGCTCGCGGTCAGCATGCAGAGAGTTCCCGCCGACGGGAGGGGAGCAATCGGTATTTCGTTACCCGACACCAAGGGAGGCGCCGCGATCGGCTCGAGCATCAGTGGCGCAGTCGGAATGTCGGTTGCGGGATGCGGCTGCGAAGCGAGCAGGGGAAAATCGCCGAGGCCAAGCTGGTCGCCGTCGCTCATCACCACCGCGCGGTAGACCGCGTTTTCGAGCTGGCGGATGTTGCCAGGCCAGTCGAGCTGGGCGAGGTGAGCCACCGCTTCGCCGCTGATGCCGGTGATGGTGCGGTTCTCCTCGGCGGCAAAGCGCGCCAGGAAATGCCGCAGCAGATGCGGAATGTCCTCGCGCCGGGCCCGCAGCGACGGGATCGTCAACGGCAGCACGTGCAGGCGATAAAACAGGTCTTCCCGGAAGTGCCCCTGTTTGACCCGCTCCAGGAGCTTGCGATTGGTCGCGGAGATGATGCGCACGTCGACCTTGACGGGCTTGCGGCCGCCGACCGCCTCGACCGCGCCTTCCTGGAGCGCGCGCAAGAGCTTGACCTGCGCCGTCAGCGGCAACTCGCTGATCTCGTCCAGGAACAGCGTGCCGCCATGGGCCTCGACGAACTTGCCCATGTGCCGCTCGGTGGCGCCGGTGAAGGCGCCCTTCTCGTGGCCGAACAGGATGGACTCGACGAGGTTGTCGGGGATCGCGCCGCAATTCACGGCGACAAAGGGTTTTGCCTTACGCTCGCCGCTGCCATGAATGGCGCGCGCGAACATCTCCTTACCGACGCCGGACTCGCCCTCGATCAGCACGGGAATCGAGGAGTTCGCCGCCTTCTGCGCGGTGCGCATCACGCCTGCCATCGCCTCGGAGCGGGTGATGATGTCGGAGAAGCTCAGACGGCCCTCGCGGCTGTGACGGATGCGCTGCAATTCGCCCTTCAGTGCGGAGGCGTTAAGCGCGTTGCGCAGTGAAACCTGAAGCCGCTCCAAGCCGACCGGCTTGACGACGAAATCCGCCGCGCCGGCGCGCATCGCCGAGATCACGTTGTCGATGCCGCCATGCGCGGTCTGCACGATGACCGGGATGCTGAGGCCCGCTTCGCGGATTTTCGCCAACACACCCATGCCGTCGAGGCCGGGCATCACGAGATCGAGGATGACGCCGTCGATGGCCGGGGCGTCGGGAGCGGTGAGGGCAGCGATCGCGGCGTCGCCGGAATCCACGACGACCGTCTCGTAGCCGCATTTCTGCACCATGTTTTCGACCAGCCGGCGGGCTACAGCGTCGTCGTCGGCGATCAAAATACTGGCAGCCATGGTTTTCCCTGCACGCTACAACTATCTGTCTCGAATCGGGGCACTCTGGCCGAAGCCGATTAACGCACTCTTAAACCTTGATGCCCACGCCCGCCGTCGCGACGGTTGAACACAGGTTTCCCGCACAATGAATTCGCGCTCCAAGCTCGCTCTCAAAAAGTCTGCTCTCAAGAAGCCCGTTTCCAGCAAGTCCGCTCCCCGCAAGCCGAGCACCAGGAAATCCGCCGCCAAAGCAAAGTCCTCCAGGCCTTCCGCAAAGTCTCCGCCTGCAAAGCCTGCAAGCAAGACCGGCAAGCTTCCGGAGTGGAACCTGGCCGATCTCTTTTCGGGGATCGAGGCGCCGGAAGTGGCGCGCGACCTCGACAAGATGGATGCCGATTGCGTCGCGTTCGAGACGGACTACAAGGGCAAGCTCGCGACAGGGACAGCAAACGAAGATGGCGGAAAATGGCTCGCTGAAGCCGTGCGACGCTATGAGGCGATCGACGACCTCGCCGGCCGTCTCGGCTCCTATGCCGGCCTGGTCCACGCCGGCGACAGCGTGGACCCTGCGATTTCAAAATTTTACGGCGACGTGTCCGAGCGCCTGACGGCGGCGTCGACACATCTTCTGTTCTTCGCGCTCGAGCTCAATCGGATCGATGACGATATTTTGAACCGCGCGATGCAGACACCGGAGCTGGCACACTATCGCCCCTGGATTGAGGATTTGCGCAAGGAAAAGCCGTATCAGCTCGACGACAAGCTCGAGCAGCTCTTCCTGGAGAAGGCGCAGACCAGCTATTCCGCCTTCAACAGGCTGTTCGACCAGACCATCTCGGGCCTGCGCTTCAAGGTGGGCGCAAAAGAGCTCGCGATCGAGCCGACGCTCAATCTGTTGCAGGACCGAGACGGCGCAAAGCGCAAGGCCGCCGCCGAAGCCCTGGCGAAGACCTTCAAGGCAAATGAGCGCACCTTTGCGCTGATCACCAACACGCTCGCGAAGGACAAGGACATTTCCGACCGCTGGCGCGGCTTTCAGGATGTTGCGGATTCCCGGCACCTCAACAACCGCGTCGAGCGCGAGGTGGTGGATGCGCTTGTCGCCTCGGTGCGCGCGGCCTATCCAAAATTATCGCATCGCTACTACGGGCTGAAGGCGAAGTGGTTCGGCAAGAAGCGGCTCGCTTATTGGGACCGTAACGCGCCGCTGCCCTTTGCCGCGACCGACGTCATCGGCTGGCCCGATGCGCGGAACATGGTGCTGACGGCCTATCGCGGCTTCTCGCCCAAGATGGCCGACATTGCGGAGCGCTTCTTCACCGATCGCTGGATCGACGCGCCGGTGCGTCCGGGCAAGGCGCCCGGCGCGTTCTCGCATCCGACCACACCGTCGGCGCACCCTTACGTGCTGATGAACTACCAGGGCAAGCCGCGCGACGTGATGACGCTCGCGCACGAGCTCGGCCATGGCGTGCATCAGGTGCTCGCCGCGAAGAACGGCGCGCTGATGGCACCGACGCCGCTGACGCTGGCGGAGACCGCGAGCGTGTTCGGCGAGATGCTGACCTTCCGGCGGCTGCTGGCGCAGACCAAGAGCGCAAAACAGCGCCAGGCGCTGCTCGCCGGCAAGGTCGAGGACATGATCAACACCGTGGTGCGGCAGATCGCGTTCTATTCGTTCGAACGCGCAGTTCATACCGAGCGCAAGAACGGCGAGCTCACCGCGACCCGGCTCGGCGAGATCTGGCTGTCGGTGCAGGGCGAGAGCCTGGGGCCCGCGATCGAGATCAAGGCGGGCTACGAGAACTACTGGATGTACATCCCGCACTTCATCCACTCGCCGTTCTACGTCTACGCCTATGCGTTCGGCGATTGTCTCGTGAACTCGCTTTATGCGGTCTACGAGAATGCGGCCGAGGGCTTTGCCGAGCGCTATCTCGACATGCTTGCCGCCGGCGGCACCAAGCACTATTCCGAGCTGCTGCGGCCATTCGGGCTCGACGCCAAGGACCCAAAATTCTGGGATGGCGGGCTCAGCGTCATCGCCGGAATGATCGACGAGCTGGAGAAGATGGCCTGAGTGGCTGGCTTCTTGCGGGGCGTAAAACGTCTGTTGAACCAAGAGTCCAGCAATGTTATACACCCGTATAACCGCTGGAGGTTAGCCATGAAGATCGAGATCAAGAAGATCGGCAATTCGGACGGGTTGTTGCTGCCCCGCGAGCTTATGCAGCGACTCGATCTCAAGCGCGGGCAGCAATTGCATGTCGTGGAATTGCCCGGTGGGGGTTTTCAATTGCTGCCTTACGACCCCGACTTCGAGCGGACGATGGAAATTGCCGATGAGGTGATGGATAAGTATCGCGATACGCTCGCTGCGCTGGCAAAATAGCGGCCGGCGCATGAGTGATCCTCAGGAGCCACTCTGGGTCATCTACGAGCAGGCTGTCGCAATTCATAGCCGACAGCTCCGGCGCTTCGGTGGCGCGCCCGGATTGCGCGACGAGGGCATGCTGCGTTCGGCGCTGGAGCGTCCGATCAACAAATGGCGCTATGAACAGGCGCCAATGGAAGAACTCGCTGCAGCATACGCGTTCGGCCTCGCGAAGAACCATGCATTTGTCGACGGAAACAAGCGCATCGCCTTCATGGCGATGATGGTCTTCCTTCACAAGAACGGCGTCGCCTTCAGTCCCGCTCCCGCGGAAGCGACAACGATGATCCTCTCGCTTGCCGCGGGCGAAGTCAGCGAGCAGAGCCTGGCGCGCTGGATCCGCGACAATTGGAATTCCAAATGACCTCATTTGCGGGAAAACCGCGCCCGCGTGCCGTTGCCCTGCCCGAAAGTTTGCGGTATCCCAGCCCAACAATTCGACTTTCGACTGGGGACATCCATGGCTGACCATAGCGAAGTGGCGTACACCACCGCCGACGGCAACGACTACGTTGCGCACGAGCAGACCTACGAGGGCTTCATCAAGCTGGTGAAGTACGGCACGGCCTCGGTCGCGCTCATCGTGATCCTGATGGCGATCTTCCTCACCTGATCGATCGGCAGCTGCACACGCCAGCGGCAGCAGCTGCCCAGAAAATTTGCATACAAACCGGTCCCAGAACCGGTATCGAACGCCGCGGGAGTAACGCTTTAGTTTGCGCGCGCGCTGTCCTGCGCCGCCGGAGGCCTCATGAAGATTGCCGTTGCCAAGGAAATCGATCCGTCCGAGCCGCGGGTCGCCGCTTCGCCTGATACGGTGAAGAAATTCAAGGCGCTGGGCGCCGAGATCGCCGTCGAGCCGGGCGCCGGCCTCAAGTCGGGCCTGCCGGATTCCGAATTCACCGCCGTGGGCGCGGCCGTCAGCACTGATGCGCTGAAGGACGCCGACATCATCATCAAGGTGAAGCGCCCCGAGGCGTCGGAACTCTCGCAATACAAGCGCGGCGCGCTCGTCATCGCCATCATGGATCCCTATGGCAACGAGGCGGCGCTGAAGGCGATGGCCGATGCCGGCGTCTCCGCCTTCGCGATGGAATTGATGCCGCGCATCACCCGTGCGCAGGTGATGGACGTGCTGTCCTCGCAAGCCAATCTTGCCGGCTATCGTGCCGTGATCGAGGGCGCCGAGGCCTTCGGCCGCGCCTTCCCGATGATGATGACGGCGGCCGGCACTATACCCGCGGCCAAGGTGTTCGTGATGGGCGTCGGCGTTGCCGGTCTCCAGGCGATCGCGACCGCGCGCCGTCTCGGCGCCGTCGTGACCGCCACCGACGTGCGTCCCGCCACCAAGGAGCAAGTGGAATCGCTCGGTGCGAAATTCCTTGCCGTCGAGGACGAGGAGTTCAAGAACGCGCAGACCGCCGGCGGCTACGCCAAGGAAATGTCGAAAGAATACCAGGCCAAGCAGGCCGCGCTCACGGCCGAGCACATCAAGAAGCAGGACATCGTGATCACGACCGCGCTGCTTCCGGGCCGGCCGGCGCCGAAGCTCGTCAGTGCCGAGATGGTCAAGTCGATGAAGCCGGGCTCGGTGCTAGTCGATCTCGCCGTCGAGCGCGGCGGCAATGTCGAGGGCGCCAGGGCCGGCGAGGTCGTTGATCTCGATGGCATCAAGATCGTCGGCTACACCAACGTCGCCGGCCGCGTCGCGGCCTCTGCCTCCAGCCTCTACGCACGCAATCTGTTCTCCTTCATCGAGACCATGGTCGACAAGAATGAGAAGAAGCTCGCCGTCAACTGGGACGATGAGCTCGTCAAGGCCACTGCGCTCACGAAAGACGGCGCCGTCATCCACCCGAACTTCCAGCCGAAGGTTTAAGGAGAGTCGCCATGGAGCATGCTGCACAGGTCGTCGACCCCTTCATCTTCCGGCTGTCGATCTTCGTTCTCGCCGTCTTCGTCGGCTATTTCGTGGTGTGGTCGGTGACGCCGGCGCTGCACACCCCGCTAATGAGCGTGACCAACGCGATCTCGTCGGTGATCGTGGTCGGTGCGCTGCTCGCGGTCGGCGTCGGCATGATCTCGAGCGGCTCGGGCTGGGCGCGCGGCTTCGGCTTCGTCGCGCTCATCTTTGCCTGCGTGAACATCTTTGGCGGCTTCCTTGTCACGCAGCGCATGCTTGCGATGTACAAGAAGAAGTCGAAGTAAGCGGCCACCTCGGGCTGAAGGGACAGATGGGGACCTGAGATGAACGCCAATCTCTCTGCATTCTTGTATCTCGTGGCGGGGGTGCTGTTCATCCTGTCGCTGCGCGGGCTGTCGAGCCCGGCGACGTCGCGCCAGGGTAATTTGTTCGGCATGATCGGCATGGGCATCGCGGTTGCGACCACCCTCGCCAGCCATCCGCCTGCGGACGGCGTCGCCTGGATCCTCGTGATCCTCGGTATCGCCATCGGTGGCGCGATCGGCGCCGTGATCGCCCGCCGCGTGCCGATGACCTCGATGCCGGAACTGGTCGCCGCCTTCCACTCGCTGGTCGGCATGGCCGCGGTGCTGGTCGCCGCCGGCGCGTTCTACGCGCCCGAGGCCTTCGACATCGGCACTCCCGGCAACATCCATCCGCAGAGCCTGGTCGAGATGTCGCTCGGCGTCGCCATCGGCGCGCTGACCTTCACCGGTTCGGTGATCGCCTTCCTGAAGCTCTCCGCACGCATGAGCGGCGCGCCGATCATCCTGCCGTTCCGCCACGTCATCAACATCGCGCTCGCCGTGGCGCTGGTGTTCTTTATCGTCGGCCTCGTGCTGACCGGCAGCGCGCTCGACTTCTGGCTGATCGTCATCCTCGCCCTGGTGCTTGGCGTGCTCATGATCATCCCGATCGGCGGCGCCGACATGCCGGTCGTGATCTCGATGCTGAACTCCTACTCCGGCTGGGCCGCTGCCGGCATCGGTTTCACTCTCGGCAATTCCGCGCTGATCATCACCGGCGCGCTGGTCGGCTCCTCGGGCGCGATCCTGTCCTACATCATGTGCCACGCGATGAATCGGTCCTTCATCTCGGTCATCCTCGGCGGCTTCGGCGGCGAGACCGCTGCGGCCGGCGGCGGTACGGGCGAGCAGAAGCCCGCCAAGCTCGGCTCGGCCGACGATGCTGCCTTCATCATGAAGAACGCCTCCAAGGTCATCATCGTGCCCGGCTACGGCATGGCGGTGGCGCAGGCCCAGCACGCGCTGCGCGAGATGGCCGACATCCTGAAGAAGGAAGGTGTCGAGGTGAAATATGCCATTCACCCGGTCGCCGGCCGCATGCCCGGCCACATGAACGTGCTGCTCGCCGAAGCCAACGTGCCCTATGACGAGGTGTTCGAGCTCGAGGACATCAACTCCGAATTCGCGCAGGCCGACATCGCCTTCGTGATCGGCGCCAACGACGTTACCAACCCGGCCGCCGAAGAGGACAAGACCTCACCGATCTACGGCATGCCCGTGCTCCAGGTCTGGAAGGCCGGCACCGTGATGTTTATCAAGCGCTCGCTCGCCTCCGGCTATGCCGGCATCGACAATCCGCTGTTCTATCGCGACAACACCATGATGCTGCTCGGCGACGCCAAGAAGGTCACCGAGAACATCGTCAAGGCGATGTAGGCGGAAGCAAACGGACCGTGGCCATCAACAAAGGAATGGCACCGGTCCCGTCGCATGCCTCCCAAAGCGATGCGCGCGCAGCGTGCAGCCGGCAGGCCGCCCGCAAGGCGGCGTGCCGCTGCCGCGATGTTCCGGCCAGCCTCCGGCCCCATGTCATGAAATTGCTGCGGAGCCGTCGCAAGCCGTGAGCCGAAAGGCCGGCCGCGTATCATGACCATCGTCAAGTGGATCGCCATCCTGCTCGCGGCCGTCTATTGCGCCGGTCTCCTCGTGCTGTATGTCCGGCAGCGCCAGATGATGTTTCCGATCCCGCCCGCCGGTCGCACCGCACCCGATG
Source organism: Bradyrhizobium sp. 154 (assembly GCF_023073875.1). NCBI lineage: Bacteria > Pseudomonadati > Pseudomonadota > Alphaproteobacteria > Hyphomicrobiales > Nitrobacteraceae > Bradyrhizobium > Bradyrhizobium sp. 154. The sequence continues at coordinate 73,176 of NZ_JADPKG010000021.1, read as the reverse complement.
CCGCGGGCCTTCCCGAGGCGGAAGAGCATGTCCTGACCACGTCGGACGGCGAGAAGGTCATCGTCTGGCACGTGCCGGCGAAGCGTGGCCGTCCCGTGATCCTGTATTTTCCGGGCAATGGCGATTTTCTCGCCGGTCGCGTCAGCCGCTTCAGGGCGATGACGGCCGACGGCACCGGCCTCGTCGCGCTGTCCTATCGCGGCTATGCCGGCTCGAGCGGTGCGCCGAGTGAGGAGGGTTTGCTGCGCGATGCCGCAGCTGCCTACGATTTCACGTCGGGGCGCTATGCCGCGGAACGGATCGTCGCCTGGGGCTTTTCGCTCGGCACCGGCGTGGCCGTCGCGCTCGCATCCGAGCATCCGATCGGCAAGCTGATCCTGGAGGCGCCCTATACCTCGGCGGTCGATATCGCCGCATCGGCGTTCCGGTTCGTGCCGGTGCGCCTCCTGATGCGCGACCCGTTTCGCTCCGACGAGCGGATCGCGCGCGTCACGGTGCCGCTGCTGATCATGCATGGCACCAATGACCTTGTCATTTCGATCGTGTTCGGAGAGCGTCTGTTTGCGCTCGCCCGCGGACCCAAGCAGTTCGTTCGCTTCGCGGGCGGCGGACACGACAATCTCGATGCTTTCGGTGCGATCGAAACGGCAAGGCGCTTCATTGAATCCTAAGCAGTTCGTCACGTGGCCCTGGCGCCTGGCCTTCGCCGCGATCCTCGCGTTATCGCCGCAACACGCATGGGCAGCGACCGGGCTCGATGGTGCTGCCATGCGCTGGCCCTATGCGCTACCCTTTGCCGGCCTGTTGCTATCGATCGCATTGGGTCCGCTGCTGTTTCCAAAAATCTGGCATCATCACTACGGCAAGATCGCCGCGGCCTGGTCGCTGCTGGCACTCGCCGCGCTCGTCATCTTTGCCGGGAGCATGGCAACGCTGGCGGCGCTCGTTCACGCCATGCTCGCCGAATATCTCGGCTTCATCGTGCTGCTGTTCTCGCTCTATGTCGTGGCCGGCGGCATCCTCATCACCGGCGACATCAAGGCCACGCCGGCGACCAATTTCGGCATCCTCGCGCTCGGCACATTGGGGGCGAGCATTGTCGGCACCACGGGGGCCGCGATGATCCTGATCCGTCCCTTGATCCGCGCCAACCGGCTGCGGCGCCACAATACCCATGTCGTCATCTTCTTCGTCATCCTGGTTGCCAATGTCGGCGGCGCGCTGAGCCCGCTCGGCGATCCCCCGCTGTTCGTCGGCTTCCTGCATGGCGTCGATTTCTTCTGGACCACGCGTACCATCTGGTTGCAGACCGCAATCGTGGCCGGACTGCTGCTCGCCATCTTCGTCGCCATCGACGTCAGGCGCTTCCGCAGCGAGTCGCCGCCCGGCGACACAGGTTGCGGGGAGCCGCTGCGCATCCGCGGCCTTGTCAATTTGGTGCTGATCGCGGCCATCGTCGCGAGCCTGCTGGCGTCGGCGATGTGGAAGCCCGGCATTGCCTTCGACATTCTCGGCACCAAGCTGCAATTGGAGGACGTCGTCCGCAATTTGGTGCTGCTGGCCATTGCGGCCTTGTCGGTTTGGCTGACGCCGGACGAGCACAGACTGGCCAACGGCTTCACCTGGGAGCCGATCCGCGAGGTCGCGAAACTGTTCGCCGGCATTTTCGTCGCGATCATTCCCGTCATTGCCATGCTCAATGCCGGCCATCACGGTGCCTTCGCCTGGCTGTTGTCGGCGGTGACGGCGCCGGACGGTGCGCCGCGCGAAGTCGCCTATTTCTGGTTCACCGGCCTGATGTCGGCGTTCCTCGACAATGCGCCGACCTATCTGTTGTTCTTCGAACTCGCCGGCGGCGACCCGCAAGTGCTAATGCATGAACTCTCGGGTACGCTCGCCTCGATCTCCATGGGTGCGGTCTACATGGGTGCGCTCACCTATATCGGCAATGCGCCGAACTTCATGGTGAGCAGCATTGCCAGCGAGAACGGCATCGAGATGCCGAGCTTCTTCGGCTATATGCTGCGCGCCGGCGCCGTGCTGATTCCGCTGTTCCTGCTGCTGACGCTGCTGCCGGTCGCGCCGATCCTGCACTGGCATTGAATCTCACGCCTGATTTGCTACTGCTCATGCCAGCAAATGGAAGCGGTGGATGAGCGCACATAACCCGATGCCCCGGTCGGCCTGGACCTTCCCGGCGCTGGCCGTGCTGTTGTTCGCGGCTGTTAGCGCGACGGACTACGTGTTCACGCTGTCGCTCGGCGGGCTCGTCTTCGCCATTGTCCTTCTGATCATCCTGTTCGGCACCGTATTTTCCGCGGTTCATCATGCCGAAGTGATCGCTGAGCGGGTCGGCGAACCCTATGGCACGCTGGTGCTGACGCTCTCGGTGACCATCATCGAAGTGGCGCTGATCACCACGATCATGCTGGGCGACAAGCCCGCCCCGGCGCTCGCGCGCGACACCGTGTTCGCCGTGGTCATGATCGTCTGCAATGGCCTCGTCGGGCTCTGCATCTTCATCGGCGGTCTGCGTTATCGCGAGCAGGGTTTCCAGCTCTCCGGGGCCAACGTCTATCTCAGCGTCCTGTTTGCGCTTGCCACCATCACGCTGATCATGCCGAACTACACCACCACCACGCCCGGGCCGGTCTATTCGGCGGTTCAGCTCGGTTTCGTCGACGTGGTCACGCTCGCGCTTTATGCGGTGTTTCTCTACACCCAGACCGTCCTGCACAAGGATTACTTCGTTCATGAACGGGCGCAGGGCGAGGGCGGGGAGGTGCACCTGTCAAGTGGGGCGCTCGCGCTCACCGTGGCGCTGCTCTTGGTCTCACTTCTGGCGGTCGTGCTGCTCGCCAAGAAATTCTCGCTGGTGGTCGATGCCGTGGGCGCCAGGATCGGCGCGCCGCCGGCCTTCGCCGGCCTTCTGGTCGCGCTCCTGATCCTGCTGCCCGAGGGCGTCGCGGCCATCGCGGCTGCCCGCAAGAACGACCTCCAGAAGAGCATTAACCTCGCGCTCGGATCGTCACTCGCGACCATCGGGCTGACCATCCCGGCCGTCGGCGTCGCCACCTACGCGCTCGACAAGGAGCTCGAACTCGGCCTCAACGCCCAGGGCAGCGTGCTCTTGCTCCTCACCTTCTTCTTGAGCATGCTGACGTTCGGCACCGGGAGGACCAATGTCCTGTTCGGTCTGGTCCACATGGTGGTATTTGCCGTCTACGTGTTCATGGTCTTCGTGCCCTGAAGCGCGACAAGGAGAGTTCCCGATGCTTGCCGCCCAGTCCGAGGTTCAGGTCGACAACGCGCAGGTCCGCGTGACCGAGTGGCGACTTGCGCCGGGGAGCGCCACCGGGCATCACACGCACGGCATGGACTATGTGATTGTACCCGTGGTGGCGGGGGAGATGACCATCGTGGCGCCCGGCGGCGAGAGATCCAAGGCGCAGCTTGCGGCCGGGAAATCCTATTTCCGCAAGGCTGGCGTCCAGCATGACGTACTTAACGAAACCTCAACCGAGATCGTGTTCCTTGAAGTCGAGCTAAAACCGTAGGTTGGCGTTGCTGTTTGCCATCGATCCGTCGCAGTTGATCCCTCACAATGCCCCAAAGTTCCCGCATCAGATCGCGCGGGGAGTGGCCGAGAAATGCTGAAATACCTCGCTAAAATCTCGATGGATATTTTCCCCTCGGTGCTCGCGACGATCATCGGGGCTTACATCGTTAATCACTACATCAATGCCAAGCCCGCACCCGATACTCCTGCGGCCGTGGCGGTGCCTGCCCAGGCTGGCAGTGAGGGCAAGCCGGCGGATACCGCCAGCCTTCCCGCGCCCGGCGTCAAGGCCAAGGGTGTCTCCGAGAAGAGCGTCTCCGAGAAGAACGCTGCGGACAAGCCGGCGGCCGAGAAACCTGCCGATCATCAGCCTTCTGCCGAGACCAAGGCCGCAGACGTTGCTCCCGCCGAGACCAGCCCGCGCGGCCGCACCGCCGCGCGCGAAAAGGCGGCCGCCAAGTCCGCTCCGGCTGCTGCGGTTCCCGCCACCGCCCCGATGGTGGAGGCCAATTCGGCGCCGGCTGCGGCTTCCCCGGCCGCGGCCCCCGACGCCAACGATCTCGTGCGTGCCGCGATCGAGCGTCTGCGCAAGTCGCCTGAGGGCAAAGCCGCTGAGGCCAAATCAATCGAGACCAAGTCTTCCGAGACCAAGTCTTCCGAGACCAAGCCGGCTGAAAGGCCGGCAGAGCCTGCGATACGGGAAGCAACCCGTACCCCGGAGGCGCCGCGTGTGATCACCGCGGAGCCGTCCACGGTGCGTCCGCTGCCGCCGCCGATCACCGTGTCGACGCCGTCACCCGAGGCCTATGGCAATAGCGGCTCGTCGCCGCTCAACCCGCCTTACACGGCCTCGGTCGGAAATGACGACCCGAATCGGATCACGCCGCCGGCTGACATTCCCGTGCCGGTGATCGCACCGCCGCTCGATCTGCGCGCCGACGCCGCCGCGACCACGACCATGCGGCGGCCGAAGACCAATGTCGCCGATGAGATGCTGTCCGGCGTGAAGTCGATGTTCCACGCCGTTTTGCCAAAACCCGCCACTCCCGATTAGGACGGCATCTGAGCCGCGCTGTCAGCCGCCGACCCGGGCGAGGCCGCTGCGGGCGGCATCGTCGCGTGGGCGAAGCGAGACCGCCTTGGTGTAGGACGCCGCTGCCTTGGCCCTGTCGCCCAGCCGCTCATAGGCCTGTCCGCGGGTGGTCCAGACCTGGGCGTTGTGCGGATCGGACTCGGAGGCCTCGTCCAGATCGGCTGCGGCTTCCTTGATCTTGCCGAGCGCGAGATAGCTGGTGGCGCGGCCGAGCAGTGGCTCGACCTTCTGCGGGTTGAGCCCGCTCGCAGCGCTGAAATCGGCGATTGCGAAATCGTGCTGGTTATTGCCCTGATAGATCAAGGCACGGCCATAGAGCGCCTGCGCGTTGTAGGGATCGAGCCCGACCGCGCGATTGAATTCGTCGAGCGCAGCTGCGGCCTCGCCTGACTTCGCCAAGGATTGGGCCTTTGCCGTGTGCGCCTGAGCTTCGCTGACGTTGCCGGCGCTGACCGCGCTTTCGGCGGTCGCGATCGCCTTCGGCGCCTCCTGAGGCTTCTCCTTCTCCGGCATCAGCGATCCCAGATCGAAGGAGCAGCTGCACAGCGCAATCCCGATCAAAGCCAACACGAACGGTTGCTGCCAGATCTGGCGTAGCCGCGCCAAGCTGCGCTCGGGGAAAGGGGAGGCCATCTACGGTTCGCTCGCGCTAGAGCATGGTCCGAAAAAATGTAAAGCGGTTCTCCCTCGCGACAAACGCGGAAATGCGTTTGCGCGGAGATCATGCTCAAACAACAAACCAAAGCGCGATGACGTTCAATCCCAATCTCATCGTGCTTTAGTGCCGCATCGGTGGCGCCCCTGTCCCAGAATAGGCACCGCTCAAAACAATAACGCGGGCCAGGGGCCCGCGTTATCGAAGACTAAAGTCTTGCAAGATCCGCTAGATCAGCGCGGTCCGCGCGGACCTGCACCCGGGCCGCGACCGCCACGATCACCGCCCGGACCTGCGCCGAACACCGGCTTCGGCTTCATCGGCAGCAGGCCTTCGCGCTGCAGCTTCTTGCGGGCCAGCTTGCGTGCGCGGCGCACGGCTTCGGCCTTTTCGCGGGCCTTCTTCTCGGACGGCTTCTCGTAATGACCGCGGAGCTTCATCTCGCGGAAAATTCCCTCGCGCTGCATCTTCTTCTTCAGCGCCTTGAGGGCTTGATCGACATTGTTATCGCGGACGAGAACCTGCACGCGGCATCCTCTTCAGGTGGATCGGATTTGAATTCTGGTAAGAATTAAGGGGATGGCAAAACGCGCAAGCCCTTAACCTTGAGCGCGCGGATGTATCAGACAAAACTGCAGATGTCCACCGGCCAAGCGGGGTTTCGGGCCAATTTCGGCCACTAAATGCGGCGAAAATACCTCTGTGCGGCCCCGATTTGGGCGATTTGACGTCCATGGCGGGGTCGTTTCCGGAGCTTTGTTCCGGAAACTTGAAATCAGGGGACGACACATGGACATGAAAAAATACGCCGCCGAAGCCATCGGCACTTTCTGGCTCACATTCGCAGGCTGCGGCAGCGCCGTCATTGCCGCCGGCTTTCCCCAGGTCGGCATCGGACTGGTCGGTGTGTCGCTGGCGTTCGGGCTGAGCGTCGTCACCATGGCCTATGCGATCGGCCACATCTCGGGTTGCCACCTCAATCCGGCCGTCACGGTCGGCCTCGCTGCCGGTGGCCGTTTTCCGGCCGGCCAGATCCTGCCCTATGTGATCGCACAGGTGGCGGGCGCCATCGTTGCCGCGTCGCTGCTCTATGTCATCGCGAGCGGGGCGCCCGGATTTGACGTCACCAAGGGCTTCGCGTCGAACGGCTATGACGCGCATTCGCCCGGCCAGTACAGCATGATCGTGTGCTTCCTCACCGAAGTGGTGATGACCATGATGTTCCTGTTCATCATCATGGGCGCCACCCATGGCCGTGCGCCCGCGGGCTTCGCGCCGCTCGCGATCGGGCTCGCGCTGGTGATGATCCATCTCGTCAGTATCCCCGTCACCAACACCTCGGTGAACCCGGCGCGCAGCACCGGCCCCGCGCTGTTCGTCGGCGGCTGGGCGCTGTCGCAGCTCTGGCTGTTCTGGGTCGCGCCATTGATCGGCGGCGCGCTAGGCGGGGTGATCTACCGCTGGCTCAGCGAGGAGCCTACAGGTGTCGTCGCGGGCGCAAAGACGGCGTGATCGCAAGGGGATCGCAGCGATTGCTGCGGTCCCCTCATTTGGCTTTTGTCGGCCTGACTTCGGTGACGTGTCCCATCTTGCGGCCGGGGCGCGGCGCGCCCTTGCCGTAGATGTGCACCGTGGCGCCAGGAACCGTCAGCCACTTGTCGTAGTCATTGATCTCGTCGCCAATCAGATTGGTCATGGTGACGCATTCGCCGTGGCGCACGGGCTTGCCGAGGGGCCAGCCGGCGATGGCGCGGATGTGCTGCTCGAATTGCGACACGGACGCGCCGTCCAGCGTCCAGTGTCCGGAATTGTGCACGCGCGGAGCGATCTCGTTGACCAGCACCTTCGGTCCGGTGCCATTGGTGAGCACGAACATCTCGACGGCGAGCACGCCGACATAGTCGAGCGCGCTGGCGATCTTGCTGGCGATGCTGCGCGCTTCTTCGGCGAGCGAGTCCGCGATCGGTGCGGGCGCGCGCGATATCTTGAGAATGTGGTCGCGGTGCTCATTCTCGGTGACGTCGAAGCACTCGACCTGACCCGTCGCCGCGCGGGCGGCGATCACGGAAATCTCGCGCTCGTAGGGCACGAATGCCTCCAGGATCGCCGATTTGGTGGCGAGACTGGTCCACACCTTGGCGATATCGTCGCCCTCGCGGATGATGGCTTGGCCCTTGCCGTCATAACCGAAGCGGCGGGTTTTAAGCACGGCTGGAAGGCCGATCCCGACGATCGCCTCGCGCAACGAAGCCACCGAGGTGACGTCGGCGTAAGCGGCGGTGCCGATGCCGAGCCGGGTGACAAAATCCTTCTCGGCCAATCGATCCTGGGTGGTCTCGAGGATCTTGCGGTTGGGCAGCACCGGGCGGCGCGCGTCCAGCACCATCGCGGCGGCCGCCGGCACGTTCTCGAATTCGTAGGTGATGACGTCGACGTCGTTGGCGAACAGCTCGAGCGCCTCGACATCGGCATATTCGGCGCAGGTTGCATTGAGGACAACGTCGAAGGCCGGCGAGTCCGGATCGGGCGAGAAGACCTGGCAGCGCAGCCCGAGCCGCGCCGCAGCCATCGCCAGCATCCGGCCCAATTGTCCGCCGCCGAGGATTCCGATGGTGTCGCCCGGCTTCAGCGTCACCTGCTTTGCGTCAGTCACGCCTTGTCCTCCGGGCGCTCGGCAACTGCCTCGGTCTGCGCCTTGCGCCAGGCGGCAAGGCGACCGGACAGGGCGGGATCGGACAGCGCCAGCACGGAAGCTGCCAGCAGCGCGGCGTTGATCGCGCCGGCCTTGCCGATGGCGAGGGTGCCCACCGGGATACCCGCGGGCATCTGAACGATCGAATACAGCGAATCGAGGCCTTTGAGCGTCTTCGATTCGACGGGCACGCCGAACACCGGCAGCTCCGTCAGCGCCGCCGCCATGCCGGGCAGATGCGCGGCGCCGCCAGCGCCGGCGATGATGACCTTGTATCCCGCCGCCTTGGCGCCTTTGGCGAAGGCAAACAGGCGATCGGGCGTGCGATGGGCCGAAACGATGCGGGTGTCGGCGGCGACGCCGAGCGCGGCAAGCGTGTCGGCGGCATGCCGCATCGTGTCCCAGTCCGACTGGCTTCCCATGATGATGGCGATCGGCGCGGTCATGACGTCAATTGTGCCCGGAAAACAGAAAGATAGGCCAGATTAAAGGTTCCGGCCGGCGGCTCGCAAGGCGGTGGCAAGGAGAAGGGAATGCACTATCCTGTCTTGGTGAATCCCCGCAAGCCTTCATTGAGCAGGATGCCCATGAAGAAACCAAAAAGGGCGAGTGCTGCGAAGGCCGAAAAGGGCCGGAAGACCAGCGCCAGCCGTTCCAAAGCCGCTGCCAAGCCTCCGGCCAGACCGTCGCGGCGCCGAACGCAGGCCAATGGCGCCACGGAAAGCATCAAGGCGACCATCCGCGGCTTGCGGAGCAAGCTGAAGGCGGCGGAGCGGCGGGTCGCGGAGCTCGAAGCGGCCGCTGACACCGATTTCCTGCTCGAGATTCCGAACCGGCGCGGCTTCGAGCGCGAGCTCAACCGCGCCATCGCCTACATGAAGCGCTACCGCGCCAGCGGCGCGCTGATCGTGCTCGACGTCGATCGGCTGAAGCCGATCAACGATTCCTTCGGACACGCCGCCGGCGACGAAGTGCTCAAGGCGATTGCCGCGACCCTGACGCGGCAGGTCCGCGCCTCGGACGTGGTCGGCCGTCTTGGCGGCGACGAGTTCGCGCTGCTGCTGTGGAATCTCAGCGAGACCGACGCCAAAGCGAAGGCCGCCTCGTTCGAGCAGGCGATCGACGAATTGTCCTTCACCTTTCGGGGCCAGCACGTGGCTGCGGGCGCCTCCGCCGGCGTCGCGTTGCTGGGGGCGCAGTCCGACGCTGGCCGCGCCCTCGAGGAAGCCGATGCCGCCATGTATGTGCGCAAGGCGTGCCGGCGGCACGAGCCGCGGACCAGGTTGGCCGGGAGCTAATCCTACAGCGCGGTGAGATCTTGTGGCACATTGCCGAACTTGCGCAGCAATGTGGCGTCGCCGAATTCGCCGGTCATGGGATCGCCGCTGCGGCTGAACGCGATCGCGCCGATGTGACCAGCGCCGCGCGATAGGATTTCGGCGCGCCGCAACGCGGCCGTCGAGCTCTGGCACTCCTCTGCGGCGCCCGCGACGGGCGATCCGTCAGCATCGATCAGGAAGGGCATTGCAACGTAGTAGGTTACATCCGACATGGCGTTGCTCCGATGTTGAACTCAGGCGGCGCTGCTTTTGCTTCGCATCTTGCCGGGCGAGATCTCCGGAACGCAGCCGGCGGAAATCGCCGCCTGCAATTCCTCCAGCTCGGCTTCCAGATATTCATTGGCCATGATCAGCGCCTTGATGGTGCTGCGCAGATTGCCGTCGCACATCGCGATCGCCTGATCGCAGGCCTGTTCATAATGGCTGTTGTCGAGAAGGGCGGTTGCCGACATCTGCGTTGTCCTTGGCGTTTCCTGGGGCGTTGGAAGGCAGAATGTTCCTATTTTGTTCTCGTTGAGTCAAGCAGATTCACGCACCCGCAAGCCGCGGCAAGGCCGCCTTGCGGATCAGGCGATGATGTCGGGCGTGATCTGGTCTTCGATGAAGGCGATGCGGTCGCGCAACAACAGCTTGCGCTTCTTCAACCGTTGTAACCGCAACAGGTCGGGGGCGGGCGACTGATGCAGTGCATCGATCGCCGCATCGAGGTCTCGGTGTTCCTGCTGCAACCGGGTGAGCTCGGCTTCGAGCTCACGCTCGTCTTCATTGGTCATGTCTGCGGTGGCCGAAAACCGATAGCCGTGAGATCTGGGCTGTGGATGCCCTGTGGAAATTATCGTCCTTGCGCGGCGTGACCGCAAGCGATCTGCGGCCGCCGGCCGCCGATCTTCCGCAACATATTTCTGCGGGTCGCCGCGGCGCTGCGCAAGCGCATTGATATCATGGATTTTTTCTGCGTGGTTCCCTTACTCACGCTTCGTTACATATGAATTTTCAAAAATGACGGCGCAACCACGGATACCCATCGACAGAACGAATCGGTGATGTAGACTTCCCTCGTCCGGATCGAATCCTGAGGTTCAACCCTACCGAGGAGGTTTCGAATGACAATTCAGGCACATCTTGTTGAATTGGAACGGAAGCACAAACTTCTCGAAAACGAATTGCACGAAGCTCTCGTGCACCTTTCAACAGACGACCTGCAAATTGTTGAGTTGAAGCGCCGGAAGTTGATGGTCAAGGACCAGATCGAGCGTCTGAAGCAAGGCGACACGCTCCACTAGTGATCCCCGCAACAGCGTAGAGTTGATCGTACTCCTTAGGCAGGGATGAGCGCCTTTGCGCTCATCCCTGCTGCAAGGAGCGCGCGTCGTGCAAATTTGTGCGGCGTCAGCCTTTTGCTTCGACGCATTTTCTTGACGCAAACCGGTATCCGCTTTGCTCGAAACGCTCTAGATGTCCGCGAGCTCAGCGACGTGATCCGCGATTGCGAGCGACGACGTCAGTCCCGGCGATTCGATGCCGAACAGGTTGATCAAGCCTGCCACGCCGTGATCGCGCGGGCCCTGCATCAGAAAATCCTGCGTCGCCACCGCTGGCGGCACGATCTTCGGGCGAATGCCAGAATAGCTCGGCATCAACGCCCCGTCGGGCAGCGTCGGCCAGTATTTGCGGATCGCGGGATAGAAGCGCTCGGCGCGTGCCGGATCGACCTCGTAATTGATGGTCTCGATCCACTCGACGTCGGGGCCGAAGCGGGCCTGACCTGCCATGTCCAGCGTCAGGTGCACCCCCAACCCGCCGGGCTCGGGCACCGGGTAGATCAGGCGCGAGAACGGCGCCCTGGCACTGCAGCTGAAATAATTTCCCTTGGCGAGATAGGCCGGCGGAATCCGGTCCAGCGGCATGCCGTCGATGTTACGCGCCACATTCGTCGCCGAGAGTCCCGCGGCGTTGACGAGAAGGCTGCATTGCAGCGTCATCGGCGCCTCACCGCCGGCCTCGATCTCGATGCCGTCGGCGGCGGCCTTGGCACGGACCAGCGGCGTGTGGAACGCGAAGGCCGCGCCGGCCTCCTCGGCTTCGCCGCGTAGCGAGAGCATGTAGGCGTGGCTGTCGATGATGCCGGTCGACGGCGACAGCAGTGCGGCGTCGCAGGCGAGCGCCGGCTCCAGCGCGCGTGCGGCCTCGCCCGAAAGCAGTTGCATGTCGAGCACGCCGTTGGCTTCGGCATGCGCCTTGATCGATTGCAGCTTCTCGGTCTCTTTCGCGCTGGTCGCGACGATCAGCTTGCCACAATTCTTGTGCGGGATGCCGCGCTCAGCGCAGTAGCGGTACAGCGCCTGCTTGCCGCCGACGCACATGCGCGCCATCCAGCTCCCGGCGCGGTAGTAGATGCCGGCATGGATCACCTCGCTGTTGCGCGAGGAGGTGACGGTGCCGATGGCCTCGGCTTCCTCGAGCACGACGACCTCGCGCCCGGCCTGAGCGAGCCTTCGAGCCACCGCGAGCCCGATCACGCCGGCTCCGATGACGACGCAATCGACCCTATCCATGGTCGTGCAGGACGTCAGTTGGGAGAGCCGGTGGCAGTGGGCCTTGAGGCGACGGCGCGCGGCCGTTTTCCGTTAAGGAAGCATTTATCATGTCAGGGCAATTGCCGTGTTTCGCGTCACATTTTTCCGTTGCGCGTACAGGCGTTTACCCGATCCAAACCCGCGAAGCCAGACAATCCGGCGTTGAAATCGCGGGTGGCGGATGGCTGAGAAAAACTGGCACGTGGGCAGTGCGCTTCCGATTGCTGTGCAGGCCGTCGTGTGCCTGGCTGGCGCGGTCGGCCCTGCGCACGCCTTTGCGCTGTCGGACAGCTTCACCGCTCCGAGTGATCTCGCCAAGCTCGATCCCAACGTGATCTGGGAAGTCCTGATCGCGAGCATCGTCGTCTGCTCGTTCCTCGCCGCGATCGCGCTATGGATCCATTCCTCGCTGCGGCGGACCAGGCGTTCGCAGATGCGGCGCAATGCCTTCGTCTCCTCGGCAATGAACAATCTCAACCAGGGCGTGGTGATGACGGATGCGCAGCGGCGCGTCATCTTCTGCAACGACCGCTATCTCGAGATCTATGGCCTGACGCGGTCGGATATCCGGGCCAACATGAACGGCTCCGAACTCCTCGAGCTGCGACGCAAGCGCGGGGTGCTCGGCGGCGCCTCCGTTGACGAGTTCTACGAGAAGGCGGCAAGCAGCAACGGTTTGATCACCGAGCTGCCGGATGGACGGGCCATCCTGGTGAAATTTTACGTGCTGCCGAACGGCGGCTCGGTGGCGACGCATCTCGACGTCAGCGAACAGCGGCGGCTTTCGCAACAGCTCGCCTCCACCAAGCAGTTCCTGGAAACCGTGCTGGACAATGTGCCGGCCTGTGTTGCCGCGAAGAGCATCGAGGACGGCCGCTACATCTTCGCGAACACCGCCTATGAGCGCTTCTGGGGCTTCTCGCGGGATCACGTGGTCGGCAAGAATGCGCGCGAGTTGTTTTCGCCCGCCTCGGCGGCCACTATCGAGGCGACCGACCAGGCCGCGCTCAACTCGCCGGACGGTCAATTCCGCAACGACTTCGAGGTCGAGCGTGGCGGGGAGCAGCGCATGGTCGCCTCGATCCGGATCGCGGTCCGCAATGAAAGCAACAGGCCCGGATTCCTGCTGCTGGTATTCGAGGACATCACCGACCGCCGCTCGCTGTCGCAGGAACTGGAGAGCACCAAGAAGTTCCTCGAGCTCGTGGTCGACAACATTCCGGTCGCGCTGATCGTCGAGCAAGTCAAGGACGGCCGCTATTTGCTCGCCAACCGCAGCGCCGAGACGATTCTCAACCGCAGGCGGGAGGAAGCCACGGGCCTGACTGCCGCGGATATCTTCAATCCCAAGGAAGCCAAGCTGATCATCGCGCGCGACGAGGCCGCAATCAAGAAGCGCGGGATGATCACCGAGGAGCATCCGATCTCCACTAAGGACGGCTTGCGTCTGTTCCTGACACGCCGCGCCACCGTGTTGAGCGATGCCGGCGAGCCGCAATATCTGATCAAGACCCATGAGGACGTCACCGATCGCCGGCAGACCGAGTCGCGCATGGCGCACATGGCCTATCACGACGGCCTCACCGATCTGCCGAACCGCGCCGCCTTCCTCCAGGCGCTGACCCAGATGATCGAGGCCTGCGAAGGCACGGTCGAGGAGTTTGCCGTCCTGTGCGTGGACCTCGACGGCCTCAAGGAGGTCAACGACGTCTTCGGCCATGCGCTCGGAGACAAGCTCCTGATCGAGGTGGCCCAGCGGCTCCAGGACTCCGCGCGCGGCGGCGTGGTGGCGCGCCTGTCGGGCGACGAATTCGGTCTCATCATCGACGGCAAGCAGCCGGACGCCGGAATGGCGCTGGCGCAGCAGATCGGCGAAGCCGTCGCCCGGGAATTCCAGATTGATGGCCGGCCGGTTCGCGCCGGTATCACCACTGGCATGTCGGTCTTCCCGCACAATGGCGCCGACGGCGCTTCGCTGCTTGCCAATGCCGGCGCGGCGCTGTTCCGCGCCAAGCAGAAGTCGCGCGGCACGATCAGCCTCTACCAGCCGGAGATGGACCAGCAGATCCGCGATCGCCGCGTGCTGCACCAGGACCTATCGATGGCGATCAAGAAGGGCGAGCTCTCGCTCGCCTTCCAGCCGCAGGGCGCCGCCGGCCACAGCGTCGCCGAGAGCGAGATCATCGGCTTCGAGGCATTGGCGCGCTGGCAGCATCCGGTGCGTGGCCAGGTCTCGCCGGCCGAATTCATCCCGATCGCGGAAGAGAGCGGCCTGATCGTCGAGATGGGCCAGTGGATCCTGCGCGAGGCCTGCCGTGAGGCGGCGTCCTGGCCAAAACCGCTCCAGGTCGCCGTCAATCTGTCGCCGGCGCAGTTCATGCACGGTGACGTGGTTGGCCTCGTCCATTCGATCCTGATCGAGACCGGCCTTGCACCCGGCCGGCTCGAGCTGGAGATCACTGAGGGCGTGCTGATCGAGGACTTTGATCGAGGCCTTGCGCTGCTGCGCCGGCTGAAGGCGCTCGGCGTGCGCATCTCCATGGACGATTTCGGCAGCGGCTATTCCTCGCTGAGCTATCTCCAGGCGTTCCCGTTCGACAAGATCAAGATCGACCGAGCCTTCATCATCAATCTCGGCCGCAACCCGCAATCGGCGGCAATCGTGCGCGCCGTGATCGATCTCGGCCACGGCCTCGAAATGTCGATCATCGCCGAGGGCGTCGAGACCACCGACCAGCTCGCCTTCCTTGCCAAGGAGGGCTGCGACGGCGTGCAGGGCTATCTGCTCGGCAAGCCCCTGCCGATCGGGAAATATGCCGGCCTCGTCGGCCGTGCTGAGGTCATGGAGCTTGCGCTCAAGACCGGCTAATGATGATGGGGCGCTTCGCTCCTTCTCGTCGGCTCATGGCGGATTACGACCTTGCGATCATCGGCGGCGGCCTGAACGGTGTCAGCCTCGCGCGCGATGCGGCTGGCCGTGGTCTGCGGGTCGTCCTGTTCGAGCAGGCGATCTCGGCGCCGGGGCGTCGTCGGCGACGCCGCGGCTGATCCACGGCGATCTGTCGGTTCTGGAACGGCGCGGGTTCTGGCGGGTGCGCCGGGCGCTGATGGAGCGGCGGACCTGGCTCAGGATCGCGCCGCATCTGGTCCGGCCGATGCAGTTCGTCATTCCCGCCCATTCGGACGAACGTCCGCCATGGCTGCTGCGCGCCGGCCTATTCCTTTATGACAGCCTCTCCAGCCGGAGCGGGCTGCCTGTCGCGACAACCCTCGACATCACGCATCATCCGGTTGGCAACGCGCTGAAGCGTCCGTTCAGCATGGCGTTCGAATATTCGGATTGCGTCGTCGATGATTCCCGCCTGGTGGTGGTCACGGCGCTCGATGCCGCCGAGCGTGGCGCGGTGATCCGGACCGGCGCGCGTTGCGTCCGCGCCGATCGAACCGACGCCTGGCGGCTTGCGGTGGTCGATCGAGGCCAGCGCCGCACGATCACGGCCCGGGCACTGGCCAACGCGACCGGGGCCTGGACGTCGGTGGTGGCGGAGACTGTGCTGCGGCAGCCGTTGCTCGCCATGGCCGCCATGCAGATGAGCCAGATCATCGTGCCGCGGCTGTTCGAATCCGATAACGTCTACGTCTCGCAGAACAACGATGGACGGCTGATCTTTGCCCGGCCCTTCGAGCGCGACTTCACCCTGATCGGCACGGTCACGCGTGAGTTCACCGGCGATCCCGCGATCGTGGCGATGCCTGGGGCCGATATCAGCTATCTCTGCGAGGCGGCCAGCCGCTATTTCCGCGAGCGCGTTACCCCGTCCGACGTGGTCCGGACGGTCTCCGGCGTCAACCTGGCGCTGGCGTCCGCACGCAGACGTGATGGCACGACCCTGTTCCACGCGCGCCGGCGCAAGGCGCCGTTGATCACGATGTTCGGCGGCGACATTACGACGTCGCGCCTGCGCGCGGAGAGGGCGGTGACGAAGTTGGCGCGGTTCTATCCGATGTCGCCGCGCTGGACCGCCGGCGCAGCGCTGCCCGGCGGGGATTTTGCCTGGAATCGTTTTGACACCGAGGTCGATCTCGCGCGCGACCGGTGGCGCTTTCTCTCGGAGCCGCAGGCCCAGCGGCTGGTTGCCGCCTACGGCTCGCGGTTAGCGGCGGTGCTCGGCGAGGCCAAGATCCGTGAAGAGCTCGGTCCCGCCTTCGGTCCCGAGCTGACGGGGGCCGAGGTGCGCTATCTCATGACCCACGAATGGGCGCGCTTCCCAGAGGACATCCTGTGGCGCCGTTCCAAGCTTGGTCTGACCATGCCCGCAGCGGATCGCGACGCGCTGGCCGCGTTCATGGCGGGTGTGAACGATTCATCCCGAACCGGTTGAGCTAGGCAGGATCGGCCGCTAGCGTGCGGCGGAATCGGGGTTGGCAGGGAACATGACGGACGAGTTGCCCAGAACAGACGCCGCGGCGAATGCGGCCAGCGGAGATCAACATCCGGTGGCCGGGCAGCCGTTGCTGCGCATTGAGGGCGTCTCCAAGAACTTCGGGACGTTCCGTGCCGTGGACGGCGTGTCGCTCGACATCAGGGCCGGCGAGTTTTTCGCGCTGCTTGGTCCGAGCGGCTGCGGCAAGACCACGCTCTTGCGCATGCTCGCCGGTTTCGAGGCGCCGGACGAGGGGCGCATCCTGCTCGGGGGCAAGGATATCGCGCAGGCCTTGCCGCACGAGCGTCCGATCAACATGATGTTCCAGAGCTACGCGCTGTTCCCGCATCTGTCGTCACAAGACAACATCGCCTTCGGCCTGAAGCGCGCCGGTATGGCGCGCGCCGACATTGCCGCGCGCGTTGCGGAGATGGTCGCGCTGGTGAAGCTCGGGGGGCTGGAGAAACGCAAGCCCGACCAGCTCTCCGGCGGCCAGCGCCAGCGCGTCGCGCTCGCCCGTGCGCTGGCCCGCCGACCGCAGCTCCTGCTGCTCGACGAGCCCCTCGCCGCGCTCGACAAGAAGCTGCGCGAGAGCACGCAAGCCGAGCTGATGGAGCTGCAGCGCCGGCTCGGCATGACCTTCATCATCGTCACCCACGACCAGGAAGAGGCGATGACGATGGCGAGCCGGATCGGTGTGATGAACGCCGGCAAGCTGGCGCAGGTCGCGACCCCGCGCGAGCTTTACGAGGCGCCGCGCTCGCGCTGGATCGCCGAGTTCGTCGGCGACGTCAATTTGTTCGACGGCGAGTTCAGGCTGCGCGACGGGCATCGCCTGGTGATCGCCACCCGTGAAGCGGGCACGCTGGTAGCGGCGGAGCCGCGCGAGCCGGTGAGCGAGACGAAACTGTCGGTCGCAATCCGGCCCGAGAAGGTCAAGCTCTCACGCCGCGGGCCGGTGTTTGAGGCCGGCCGTGAAACGGCGATCAACAGTCTGGACGGCGTGATCGCCGACATCTGCTATCTCGGGGGCACCACCACCTATAAGGTGAAGCTCGACGACGGCGGAATGGTGCAAGCTTCAGTCGTCAACAGCGCGCGCCTCGACGTCGATGCCTACAGTGTGAACCAGAGAGTCATCGCCTGGTTTACGCCCGACGACTGCGTGGTGCTGTCGTCATGAGCTCCCGCCGTATCTTCGCGCGGCCGGCGCGTTTTGCTGCCATCGCGCCTTACCTCTGGATGGCGCTGTTCTTCCTGGTGCCGTTCGGCTTCGTGCTGAAGATCAGCCTGTCGCAGACGGCGATTGCTCAGCCACCTTACGAGCCCGTGTTCGACCTGACGGCGGGATGGGAAGCGCTGAAGACGGCCCTTGCTGCGTTGTCGATTGACAATTTCAGGCTGCTGATCTCCGACGACATCTACGTATTCGCTTATGCGCGCAGTCTCATCGTCGCGGTCACGGCGACCGCGCTCCTGCTCCTGATCGGTTACCCCATCGCCTATGGCATGGCGCGGCTGCCGAAGCGCTGGCAGGCGGTGGCGATGGTGCTGGTGATCGTGCCCTTCTGGACCTCGTTCCTGATACGCATCTATGCCTGGATCAACATCCTCCAGCACGATGGCCTGCTCAATCAGATCCTGCTGGCGCTGCATCTGGTCAGCCAGCCCGTGGTGTGGCTCTCCACGGACAGCGCGATGTATATCGGCATCGTCTATTCCTATTTGCCGTTCATGATCCTGCCGCTCTATGCCACGCTCGCCAAGATGGAGCGGGCGCTGGAGGAGGCGGCCGGCGATCTCGGCGCGCCGCCGTGGCAGGTGTTCTGGCTCGTCACATTCCCGCTGTCGCTGCCCGGCGTCGGCGCCGGCGTGCTCTTGTGCTTCATTCCGATCGTCGGCGAGTTCGTCATCCCGGATCTTCTCGCCGGCTCCAATTCGCTGATGATCGGCCAGACCCTCTGGCTCGAATTCTTCACCAACAAGGACTGGCCGGTCGCGTCCGCGGCGGCCATCGTGCTGCTGGTGATGCTGCTGCTACCGCTTCTGCTATATGAGCGGCTCCAGAAGCGGCAACTGGAACAGGGGCGCTGATACGATGCGCAAGCTCTCCCGTCTCTCCCGCTTCAACATCGCTTCGCTCGCGCTGGGGCTGGCGTTTCTCTATTTGCCGATCCTCATCCTCGTCATCTATTCCTTCAACGCCTCGCGTCTGGTGACGGTGTGGGGTGGCTGGTCGCTGCGCTGGTATCACGAGTTCTTCAATGACCGCGCCATGATCGAGGCGGCCTGGATGAGCCTGCGGGTTGCGGTCTCGTCTGCAACCATTGCCACGCTACTCGGCACCCTCGCAGCGGTCGCACTGTCGCGCGGTGAACGCTTCCGCGGACGTACGCTGTTCTCCGGCATGCTCTATGCGCCGCTGGTGATGCCGGAGGTGATCACCGGATTGTCGCTGCTGCTGTTGTTCGTCGCGCTCAACGCCGAGCGCGGTTTCTGGACGGTGACGATCGCCCACACCACGCTGACGATGTGCTTCGTCGCCGTGGTCGTGCAGTCCCGCCTCGGCTCGCTCGATCGCTCGCTGGAGGAGGCCGCGATGGATCTCGGCTGCGATCCCGTCCGCGCGTTCGTGGCCGTCACGCTGCCGCTGATCGCGCCGGCGATCGTCGCCGGCTGGATGCTGGCATTCACGCTGTCGCTGGACGATCTCGTGATCGCGAGCTTCACCACGGGTCCCGGCTCGGCGACGCTGCCGATCCGGATCTACTCCGAAGTGCGGTTGGGGGTGAAGCCGGAGATCAACGCGATCTGCACGCTGGTGATCGCCCTGATCGCGGTGGTCATCGTCATTGCCTCGCTCGTCTCGAAACTGTCGAGCTCACAGGGCGAGAGCGCGGCGCCGCTGTAGCGAAGGCATCATTCCGGGTGCACTGCGCGTGCACCGGAATGACCAGTTTGCCTACGACTTCACCGCACCCGCCGTCAGTCCGCCCACCATGTAGCGGCGGAAGGCGTAATAGACCGCGGCCGGCGGCAGCGCGTAGATGAAACCGGTGGTCATCAGCAGTTCCCACGGGGAATCGTCGGCGGCGAGGAAGTTGCCGAGCGCGACGGGGAGGGTGATCTCGCGGTCGTTGGAGAGCAGCAGGAACGCGTAGAGATATTCGTTCCAGGCGAGCAGCACCGCATAGGTGCCGATCGCGACCAGCGAGGGCATCATCAGCGGCAGGTAGACCAGACGGAAGATCTGCAGCGTCGTCGCGCCGTCCATCACGGCGGCTTCGTCCAGCTCGACCGGCAGCTTGTCGGAGGCCTGCTTGAGCACCCAGATCGCGTAAGGCGAGGCGATCGTCACCATGGCCAGGATCAGCGACCAGTGATTGTTGAGCAGGCCGTAATTGCCCATGGTGCGGTACATCGGCACGGCGAGGAACGCGGCGGGGATGAAATAGGTGAAGAGCGCCAGGTTCAGCACGGTGCGTCCGCCCGGCACCTTCAGCCGTGAGATGGAGAACGCCGCCGCGGTTGCGATGAACAGCGTCAGCACACCGACGGAGACGGCGATCACCGTCGAATTCCAGAACTGAACGTAAAAGTCGCGCAGAAAGTAATGCTGCTGCTTGAACACGATCTCGAAGTTATGCAGCGTCGGATGATCCGGCCACAGCTTGCCCGAGAACGCGTCCTCCTTCGGGGAGATCGCGAACAGGAACATGTGATAGATCGGGATCATCGTCCACAGGAAGACGGGGATGCCGATCAGCAGCAGCCGCGCTTCGGTCGCGACGTCACGCCAAGAAAATTCGCTTACGCCGGGGAGCTTCATCGCGACAACCGTTTCATCATGAAGTACACGAGCGGCAGGACGAACGGCATCGCGCAGACGATCGACGCCATGGCCAGCGAGAGCTGGTCGAGCCGGAGATAGCGGATGCCGAGCGTCGACAGCACGTGCGTGAGGTCGGCCGGGCCACCGCCGGTGAGCAGATAGACGCTGTTGAAATCGCCGAGCGTCCAAATCATCGAGAGCAGCGTGCAGGTGACGTACAGCGTCTGCATTGACGGCCAGGTGATGTAGCGGAATTTCTGCCACCAGCTCGCGCCGTCGACCTCGGCGGCCTCGAACAGATCGTGCGAGATCGCAAGTCGGCCGGTGATCAGGATCAGCGTCCAGAACGGCAGCGACTTCCAGATGTGCACGGCGATCGCCATGCTCAGCGCCACGGTCGGATCGTTCAGCCAGTTCGGGCCGTCATCGCCGGTGAAGGAAAAGATGAGGTGGTTGATCATGCCCCATTCGGGATTGAGCATGAAGCGTACCGACAGGATGGTCGGGATCGACGGCACCGCCCAGGGCAGGATGAAGATCACCGAGAGCCATTTGATCCAGGTGCGCTGCTGGGCGAAGAAGCCGGACAAGAACAGCGCGATCAGCATCTTGATATTGATGCCGATGACCAGGAAAATCAGCGTGTTGACCGCGGCGCGGGCGAAGATCGGGTCGTTGTACAGCGCGACGTAGTTCGCCGGAGCGCGCGCCAGCCACAGCCCATAGCAGACGGGATAAACGACGAAGGCCAGGAAAACGAGCAGGTAGGGCGCGAGCAGCACGATGCCCCAGACCTGCGCCGGGGTCAGCCGCGACGACAGAGGCGGGCCGGGAATTGCCTGATCGCCAGAGAGCGTGATCGCCATTCTTTTCGAACTCTTCAAAGAGAAGCCGGCCGCGAAACGCGGCCGGTGTTGTTCTTATACCTTTCCCCGCAACGCGGGGAGAGGGGCGGACGACTTAACCCGCGACCTGCTTGATGCGGGCAATCAGTTCGTCGACGGCCTTGTCGACCGGAACCTTCTCGCTCACCACCCGGTTCATCGCCTTCGCCCACACGTTCTCGTTGTTGAGAATCGTGAATTTCCAGTTCTTGGTGAAGTCGAACGCGGCGGTGCCGCCTTTGAACTGCGTGTAGACTGCCTTGCGGTGCTTGTCAGCCTGCCAGAACGGGCTTTCCTGGCTTTCCTTCGTCACCGGGAACCAGCGGCCGAGCGCGCCCTCGATATAGGGACGGACGTTCTCTTCCTGGAGCAGGAAGCTGATGAACTGCTTGGCCTCGGCCTTGTTCTTGGCCGCGGTGAAGATCAGCCCGGTCTTGACGTCGGAGCGGTAGCGGATGGTCGAACCATCCGGCGCCTTGGGGAAGGACGCCGTGATGATGTCCTGTTCATAGGCCTTCTTGCCGGCGTCGCGCTGTTCCTGGGTGAGGGCCTGGTTCTGCGAATCCTCGAACCACTTCGCCGCGATCGAGATCGTGAAGTTGTGGGTCATCACGATCGTCTTGTTGTGGAAGGCAACGTTGTTGTCAGGATCCTTCCACGTCGTCGAGGACGGCGGCGTGCAGCCCTTGATGTACGTGTCGGTGTAGTCCTTCATCGCCTTGATCAGGTTCTCGCGGACCTTGGGATCATCGACCAGCAGCTTGCCGTCGTCGTCGACCAGCTTGACGTGGTAGGCGTCCATGAAGGTGTAGAACGACTGGAAGGCATCGGTGGATTCCACGCCCATCGGCTGGCCCACGGCATAGATGCGCTGGCCGGTCGCCTTGCGGATCGCCGGCTGCACCTTGTCGCACCAGAACGACCAGTAGCCCGTCCAATCGGTCGGAATGTCGCTCTGCTTGAAGCCGGCCTTCTCCAGCATGTCGTTCCAGATCTGGACGTGCATGCTCTGCTGCTTCAGCGGGAAGCCGTAATAGGCCTTCTTCTTGGTCACGTCGTTGTAGAGGATCGACGCGTCCAGCGTGTTCTGCACGAACCGGCCCTTGATCGGCTCCATGACATCCGTGAGGTCCTCGAGCTTGCCCTCGTATGCCCACTTGCCCTGCGCCTGCACGTCATAGGAGTCGGAGTAGGCAACGTCGGGCACCGTGCCGGCATCGAGCGCCGCGACCGTCTTCGGAATCATGTCCTGGATCGCGTACTGCGACAATTCGACCTTGATGCCGGTCTTGGCTTCGAACTTCTTGATCGTCTCGATCAGCGCGTCGTCTTCGGAGCGATAGAAGCCCTTGCCCCACCAGACCGTAATCGTCTTCTGCTGCGCAAAGGCGGGTGCAGTGGCGGCGAAAAGCCCAACCGCAGCGACCGCCAATGATACTGCGCCAATAACCTTGGATCTCACGTTTTTCTCCCTCAAACGGCCGGTGTTTTTAGCCGGCCGTCTAAAACACTAGCGCATGGCGGAAGTCTGATCTAGCGCCATGTTGTCAGACCAATGTCGTGGGATGGAGCCTCGCGGAGATGCTTGACCCGCGTATCGATCCAATCGCCGCATCAATTCGCAGCGATCAATTCGCCTTGTGCGTTCTGGCTTGGCCTGCCCATGCGCAGCTCCACACACCTGCTCGCCGCCAGCGAAAGACTCAGCTGTTGTAAGCGGTATGAGGACTGAACGCAACGCAGCCGGCTCGCAGCGACGCGGCGCTCCGGCTGCGGGAGCCAAAATGTCTCTGAAGCAAACGGGCCGATTGATCCAGGAACTCAGGTTCGTCGGGGAACGGACTTGCACCGCTTAGCGGGCAAACTGTCAGCGTTTCCCCTTCAGCCCTGTTGAAATGGCAGGCGTCACCGGCAGCGGCTTCGTCGCGCTTGTCGCGACCCTTTCGGTCATGCCGGATTTGCCGGTGCCCGGCCTGGCGCTGCTTGTTGGCATCGACCGCTTCATGTCGGAGGCGCGGGCGCTGACCAGCATGATCAGCAACTGTGTCGCGTCCATCACCATTTCGCTGTGGGAGGACGCCTGTGACCGCGAGGTGCTGGCCCGTGAACTGGGACAGAGCGGCACTATCAAGGTCGCGGCCGGGACGAAGATCGACGGGGCAACCATGGTGCACGAGGACAAGAGCTGGATCTCGACGACGCAATCGGCCGCTTGACGCCGCGTTTGCATGAAATCCGTCGCACTGTTGGATTTGGCAAATCGAGCCTGTCGCGCGCAGGCTGCCAAGCCTAAGAGAGCGAGGTTGATCACTCTAGTTGGACTTGGCGCCCTCCTTCGCGTTCTCCGCCGTCGGCGATCCGTCCTGCGCCGGGCGCTTTCCGCCACCGGTAATGCGCTGCTTCAGGAGATCGAGGAAGGGAGATGCTGCGGGCGACTGCCGGATCAGGCTTTCGGGGTCGGGGAAAATCAGGGGATCGTCCCAGGGCCCCTGCACCATGAAGGGCAATTGAAAGCCTGACGTCGTGTTGAGGCTCGCGACGCCCTTCATGTCGTATTCGCGTGTCGGCACGGAGGCGGTGCCGGTCAGCGTGATCTTCGCCGCGGGTCCTTCGATGCGGATGTCCTCGGCGGTGGCGATCCCGTCGGAGAATTTCACTGCGATGGTGAGCTTGTCGTAGGGGGTCGAGCCGTTGCGGAAATTGCCGCCGCCCGACAGCGGCCGCCGCTCCAGCCGCTTGAGCAGCTGCTCGGCATTGAAGCCGGAGATCGCGCCGTCATGCCCGGTGACGGTGGCGCTGCCGTCGAGCGACTGCACGAGGCCGAACGGGCTCGAGCCGGAGGCGAAGAGCGACACGTTGATGTTGCCGCGGCCGGACAGCTTGTTGAGGCCGAACAGTTCGGAGGCGCAAGCCTGGAGATCGACGTCGGTGAACTGGAATTGCGCCTTGATGTCGGCGACGCTGTCGGCGCGCGCGATGCCGAAAGAGCCCTTGGCGATGCCGCCATAGACCTGGGCCTCGCCAACCGAGAGCGCCAGCGTGCCGTTCCGCAAATTGGCGCCGATCGCAGTGCGGCCGAGCTTCGACGGGCCGACCGTCAGCTTTGCCGCTGACAGGCGCATGTCGAGGTCAGTGGTCGAGAGCCCGTTAAGATCGAACAGCTGCCTGTTCCAGTCGCGCGCGCCGCTCGCGAGCAGGCGGAAGGTCGAGATATAGGGTGTGAAGTCGAGCGCGTCGGCGGCGAGCGTCGCCTGCAGCGTCTGCCGGCCGTTATTGGCGTAGGTCATCACGCCCTCAGCGGCATTGCCGTCGAGTTCGACATTGACGTTGGTGAGCGCGATCGAGGCACCCACGACATTGGCGCGCGCCTTCAGCGCGAAACGGCCGAAGCCGCCGCTGGCGGGCTGCGGCTGGCCGGTCCAGCGCAGCGCATTGCGCAACGACGGGCTGTCGATGGTGAGCGTGCCTTCCATCATCGGGCTGGTGCGGTTGGCGACGCTGCCGTCGAAGGCGAGCTTGAGCGGCGCGCTCGCGATCCGCGCCTTCAATCCTGAGCGCTCGCCGGAGAGGGCGGCGACGAAATCGGAAAAGGTGATCGAGCCATCGACGCGCTCGCCGCGCCAGTCGAACTGTCCGGTCGCGGCGAAGGAGCGCGAGATCGAGGGCCAGGCCAGCGACAGGTCGATGTCCTCTAGCTTCTCGGTGGCGCGCGTGGCAACGTCCTCGTAATTGAGCACGCCGTCCTGGATCCTGATCTCGGAGAACGACACTTGATTGTCGGCGCCGGGCTTCATGGTGCGCGCAATGGTCTGGATGAAGGGCGTCCAGTTGCTCTCGCCGTCCGGCTTCAGGCTGACATGAATGCGCGGCCGCAGCAGCGTCAGGTCGGCGATTTCGAACCGTTGCAGCAGCAGCGGCAGCAGCCGCAAATTGGCGGTGAGGACGTCGACATGGAGCGCGGGATCGTTGGCGCCGCCGCCCTTGAGACCGACGTCGCGGAAGGAGATGTAGCTCGCCGGCAGGACCGAAATGTCGATGTTGCCTGCGACACTGAGCTCGAGCCCGGTCACGTCGCGGATCTGCGCTTCCACCGCCTGGCGCAGCGCGTCACGGTTAATGAGCCAGGAGGTCGCGATCAGGGCGATCAGCGCCAGGCCGAGCAGCGCCGCGATCGGCGTCCCGAGGCGCTTCATTCCTTGGGCCATGGTCAATGGCATGTCCTGATCGGGTTGGTCATTGGAGCCAGAAGGGCGGGTCGGGAAACCTGCGTGCCCATGCCCAAGCCTTATTATGTTAAGTCCCGCAACTTGATGGGTTTTCTTGTCGCTTTCAAGGCCGCGGACGATTCTGCCCACGGCGTGGGCAGCTTCTATCACCCGGCCACGGATCGGAGAACCCCGTATCATTGACGGCTTCGGAGAATTTCGCCTAATAATCGCCGCCAATAAGGCGCGACGCCCGCAAGCCGAAGGTTCAGTCGAAGGTCATTTGCATGAACAAGGTCTATCCCGACGCCAAGTCGGCTCTGTCAGGCATTCTGAAAGACAACATGATGATCATGTCGGGCGGCTTCGGCCTCTGTGGCATCGCCGAGGAGCTGTCGGACGCGATCCGCGAGTCCGGCGTCAAGGGCCTGACGGTGGTCTCTAACAATGCTGGCGTCGACGGTATCGGGCTCAGCCGCCTCTTGGAAACCCGGCAGATCAAGAAGATGATCTCGTCCTATGTCGGCGAGAACAAGCTGTTCGCCCAGCAATTCCTCGCCGGCGAGCTGGAACTCGAATTCAATCCGCAGGGCACGCTGGCCGAGCGCATTCGCGCCGGCGGCGCCGGCATCCCGGCCTTTTACACCAAGACCGGCGTCGGCACGCTGATCGCCGAAGGCAAGGAAGTAAAGGAATTCGACGGCGAGAAATATCTGATGGAGCGTGGCCTGTTCGCCGATCTCGCCATCGTGCATGCCTGGAAGGGCGACACCGCCGGCAATCTCATCTACCGCAAGACTGCGCGCAACTTTAACCCGATGATGGCGACCGCCGCCAAGATCACGGTGGCCGAGGTCGAGCATCTGGTTCCGGCCGGTGAGCTCAATCCCGACCACATCCACACGCCCGGCATCTTCGTGAAGCGCATCGTCGAGGTCGGCACGGCCAAGAAGCGCATCGAATTCCGCAACACCCGCCCGCGCCCCGCCGCTTAAGGCGCGCATGATCCGGAAAAGTGGATACCGATTTTCCGGCAAGATCATGCGCAATGAAGCACTACAGGAGAGTTAGATGGCCTGGACCCGTGAACAGATGGCCGCGCGCGCCGCGAAGGAACTGCGCGACGGCTATTACGTCAATCTCGGCATCGGCATCCCGACGCTGGTCTCGAACTACATCCCCGACGGCATTGACGTCAGCCTCCAAAGCGAGAACGGCATGCTCGGCATGGGCCCGTTCCCCTATGAAGACGAGGTGGACGCGGACCTGATCAACGCCGGCAAGCAGACCGTGAGCGAACTGCCCTCCACGTCTTATTTCTCGAGCGCCGATTCCTTCGGCATGATCCGCGGTGGTCACATGGATCTGTCGATCCTCGGCGCCATGCAGGTGGCCCAAAACGGCGACCTCGCCAACTGGATGATCCCGGGCAAGATGGTCAAGGGCATGGGCGGCGCGATGGATCTCGTCGCCGGCGTCAAGCGCGTCGTCGTGGTGATGGAGCATTCCGCCAAGGACGGTCCGAAGCTACTGAAGCAGTGCAACCTGCCGCTCACCGGCGAGCGCGTGGTCGACATGGTCGTCACCGATCTCGCCGTCTTCACCATCGACAAGCACGGCGACGGCGGCATGGCCCTGATCGAGCTCGCCGACGGCGTCTCGCTCGAGGAGGTCAAGGCCAAGACCGAAGCCGAATTCCGCGTTGCGCTGAAGAATACGTAAGGCCGTCGCAATGGAGGCGCGCATGACGATACGGTCAGCGCGTCCCGACGACGTCGGTGTTGTCGCACGAACCATTCTGACGTCGCAGCGCGGCTACCGCACGCGTGGCTGGTTCGACGTCGCGCTCGGCTGGCCCGAAGTGCAGTGCCTCGATTTCATCGCGCGCATCACCGTCGCAGACGCGGTGTCGATGTGGCACGTCTCGCAATTCCTGATCGCCGAGATCGATGGCATGCCTGCCGCCGCGCTATCCGCGCTGCCGGCGGCCGGCACCGGACCTTCGGCCTGGCGCGCGATCGAGGAAGTCGCCGCTGCAACCGGGCTCGCCGCGCCGGAGCTGGAAGCCATCCGTCGACGCGGCGCCTATACGCGCGCCTGCTGGGTTCAGGGCGGCGAGGGCGACTGGATGATAGAATATATCGCAACCGATCCCGCCTATCGCGGTCGCGGGCTGGTGCAGGCGCTGATCCGGCACGCGCTGGATAAAGGGCGGGCGGCTGGATTTGGCCGGGCGACGATATCGTTTCTGATCGGCAACGAGCCCGCCGAACGTGCCTATAGTAAGGCCGGATTCGTGTTCGCGGAGGAGAAGCGGGATCCCGATTTCGAGGCGCTGATCGGCGCGCCCGGCTTTCGCATGTTCATGCAGACAATCTAGCCTGCGGCGCGGCCGATTTCATCGGAAAGCCGTTCCGCGCCCGCGACATGGTCGATCGGATCGATGCTGCCGTTGACGAGTTCGCGCAAGCCCGGCGCGAACCGCCAGCGCTGGCTGGCCGGCTGCGAACCGCCGACCAAGCGCGCAGGCGACGGCTCGAACATCTCGCTGCGCGCCTCACCAACAAAAACCGTCGGCGCACGCATCTGAGCGCGCGGACGATCGAGGGCTACGGCGCCAGCGTGTTGCCGAAAGCCGCCCGCAACCCGGCCGATCTGCTTCGCCGCATGTTCGGTCAGGGCTCGGCTGCCCATGTCCGAGGCTTGGCGGGACCACAACGCGTTCCGCGGCCACCCTGCCGCCGCCGCAGCGTCCCACGGAAACCCCAATCGAACCGGTTCCTTCCCTGCCGCGTCTCATCACGATGGCGAGGCATCTTTTCGCGCGTCCGGCTGGTGACGCGTCGATATCGGCAGGGAGGAAATTTATGCGTACCATCGCGAAATATCTGGCGACGACGAGTCTGGTCCTGGTGGCCACGGCGGCGGCGTTGCCGTCATGGGCCGCCGACGTGGACGCCACATCGGCTATCGACACCGTCACCGTCTATCCCGATGGTGCCACCGTGACCCGGGTCATCGCGCTGGATCTGGCCTCTGGTGACAATACGCTGGTCGCGAAGGACTTTCCGCTCTCGCTCGATCCGTCCTCCCTCCGCGTCGAAGGCGAGGCGGGCGCCAAGCTGACCATCGGCACCATCGACGCGCGACCGCCGCGTGCGGCGCCGCCGGTGAACCTGCCGGAGCTCGACAAGCGCATAGAGGCGCTGAAGGATCAGCGCGCCGATCTGCAAGGTGTCATCGACTCGGCCACCGCCCGGCGCAAATTTGCGCAGCACTTTGCCGAAGCCTCGCCTGCCGGTCTCGGCGACAAGGGCGACGCCCGGCCGATCACCGAATGGCGCGCGGCCTTTGCCGCCGTCGCCGAGGAGATCGCGACCGCCGACACTGCGATCCGCGAGGCCGCGCGAAAACAGCGCGAGATCGATCGGCAGATCGCGCAGCTCGAGGCCGAGCGTTCGGCCAAGCCGCCGAGCAAGCTGGAGGTGCGGATCGACGTCGCCTCGGCAGCCGCGACCAAGGCGACGCTGCGGGTGACCTATACCGTGCGCAATGCGCGCTGGCTGCCGCTTTATGACGCCCGGCTCGACACCGGCGCCAAGGACCGCAAGCCGCAGCTCGAGCTGGTGCGCCGCGCCGAGGTCACGCAATCAACCGGCGAGGATTGGTCCAACGTCACGCTCGGCGTCTCTACCGTTCGCATCAGCCGCGGCGGCAGCGCCCCGGAGCTTAATTCGCTGGTCGCGCAATATCCGCAGGTGGCGAGACCGGTGGCTGCAGGAACGGTCTCAGATCCGGCGCGGCCCGCGCCGGTTGCACGTCAGATGCAACCCCATCTTTCGAAAATGGCCGAATCGGCCGAGCCGCGTGAACGCGCTGACGAGCAGCAGGCGGTTGCCGAGATCGGTGACTTCCAGGCCACCTTCAAGATTCCCGGGCGCGTCAGCCTCGGCGCCGCCGAAGGCGCCAAGAGCCTCCGTATCGCTTCGGTGAATGTGCCCGCCGATCTGGCGGTGCGGGCCGCCCCGGTGATGGACCCGACCGCCTTCCTCGAAGCCAGCTTCAGGCAGAGCGACGAGGCGACTCTATTGCCGGGCAAGGTCGCGATCTACCGCGACGGCGTCTTCGTCGGCCGCGGCAAGATCACGGCGTCGGCCAAGGACGACATCGTGCGGCTCGGCTTCGGCGCCGACGACAAGGTTAAGATCGAGCGCGCGGTGCTCAAGCGCAACGAGGGGTCGGCGGGTCTCCTTGTCACGACGTCGAAGACCGACGAGCGCGCGTTCAAGACGACGATCCGCAATGGACACGACTTCCCGATTAAGATTGCGATCGAGGATCAGCTTCCGGTCAGCGAGAACGAGGACATAGTGGTCGAGATGCTGCCCGCGAGCACGCCGCCCACCGCGAGCAACATTCGCGACAAGCGCGGCGTGCTGGAATGGTCGTTCGACGCCAAGCCCGGCGAGTCCAAGGACATCAACTTCGCCTGGCGCATCCGCTGGCCGAAGGACAAGAGCATGGTGATCGCACCGGCCGGCTAGACGGTGTCTCTTCACCTCTCCCGTAGGGACAGGTGAAGTGCGCCGCAAGCTCTGCGCCAACCAACTGGGCATCATCGCGCAGGCCCAGCCGCTCGCATCGATTGCGGCAGCACGTACGGTACGCCGTCGTCGCCTTGGTGCACGGCGGCATCGATCTCGAAGATGTCGCGGATGATCTCGCGCGTGACGACATCGGCCCGCGGGCCGTCGACGGCGAGCTTACCGCGGTTCAGCACGATCAGTCGGTCCGCGAAGCGGATTGCGAGGTTAAGGTCGTGCAGGATTGCGACCACGGCCGTGCCGCCTGCCGCGCGGCGGCGCGCGGCTTCCACGAGGTCGATCTGGTGGCGCAGGTCGAGGCTCGAGGTCGGCTCGTCCAGCAGCAGAAGTCCCGGGCCGTGCTCGGCCTCGCCGCAGGCGAGTTGCACCAGCACGCGGGCGAAATGGGCTCTCTGCTGCTCGCCGCCAGACAGTGTCGGCAATTGCCGGTCTCTGAAATGGGCGAGGCTAACCTCGTCCAGCGCGGCATCGACGAGCGCGCTCGCCTCGCGCGAGCTGCGATCGCCCGCGCCCATCAGCACGATCTCCTCGACGGTGAAGGGAAAGGTGACGTTGATGTGCTGGGACAGCATGGCGCGGCGCGCGGCGCGCGGCGTGAAGCTGCTGATGTCGCGCTGCTTCAGCCGCACCTCGCCCTCGCTCGGGCGGAGATCGCCGGAGAGCAGCCGCAGCAGCGTCGACTTTCCGGCGCCGTTCGGGCCAATGATGGCGACCATCTCGCCGGCCGCGACATGCAGGCCAACCCCATCGAGCAGCGTCGCGCGGCCGGCGTGCTTGCTTAAGGATCGCGCCTCGATCACGGCGCTCATAGCGAGGCGAGCCCACGCTGCCGCAGCAGGATGGCCAGGAAGACCGGCGCACCGACGGCCGCGGTCAAAATGCCGATCGGCATCTCCGCAGGCGCCACGATGGTGCGCGCCAGCGTGTCGGCGCCGACCATCAGAATAGCGCCAAGCAGCACCGAGGCGGGCAGCAGCAGGCGATGCGCCGGTCCGACGACGAGGCGGAGCAGATGCGGCACGACGATGCCCACGAAGCCGATGACACCGCTGATCGACACGGCAACGCCGGTCATGGCGGAAACCACGACGATCGAGATCCGTTTCAGGCGCTCGACGTCGACCCCGCCGTGAAAAGCGTCGGCTTCGCCGAGCACCAGGAGATCGAGCCCGCGCGCGATGAAGGCGCAGGCCGCAAGCCCGACGGCCAGGATCGGCGTGAGCACGGCGGCCTTGGTCCAGGTCGCGCCGCCCATCGAGCCCAGCAGCCAGAACGTGATGTCGCGGAGCTGGCGGTCGTCGGCGACGAACACCAGCAGCCCGATGCCGGCATTGGCAATGGCGACGCCGGCGAGCAGGAAGATCGCGATGGAGGTTCGCCCGGCACGGCTGGAGATGCCGTAGAGGATCGCGGTCGTCGTCAGCGAACCTGTAAAGGCCGCGAGCGGCAACAGCTCGGTCTGGAGGAAGCGCAGCGCTTCGCCGAAGCGTGAATCGGTGAAGACGATCGCACTCGCCGCCGCGAGCGCGCCGCCGCTGGAAACGCCGACCAGCGCGGGATCGGCGAGCGGATTGCGAAACAGCCCCTGCATGATCGCGCCGGCCGCGGCGAGCAGACCGCCAACCATCGCGCTCGCTGCGATCCGGGGAATGCGGATCGACCACAGCACGAGCTGGTCACGCGCCGTCATGGCGTCGGCGATCGTATTGCCGGCAAAGCCGAGCGCAGCAGGCAGTCGCGAGAGAGGAATACCGGCCGCGCCAACCGTCAGCGCAACGATGGCGGTGAGCACGAGTAGCACGACCAGAAGGGGAAGCGCGAACGATGCGGCACGTCGTCGTGCGGCGCGTCGTCGCCGGCTTTGCGCATCCGTCCCGACCGCCACACTCATTGCCGGCAATTCGCCGCCGACAGGGCCGACGTGAACGCGCCGCCCTGTTCGGCCAACGTCGGATAGAGCTTGACGGAGAGATCGCGAGCGGCCGCGGCCGTGCGCGGCCCGAACCCGAGCAGATAGAGTCCGTCCATGGTGATGAAACTCTTGTTGGACGCAACCGGCGTCAGCGCAAAGCCGGGATGGGCATAGACCGCTTCGGCCTGGAGCGAATCGTTGCCGCGCTCGATCGACAGCACGACATCGGGTTTGGCTGCCACGATCGCCTCGTCGCCGATGATCTTGTAGCCATCATAATCGTCCACGGCGTTGGCGGCGCCGGCGAGCTGGATGATCTCGTCGGCCGCGGTCTTGCGGCCGGCGACCATGGCGCGTCCGTTCTGGAGCGACATCACGAACATCACGCGCGCCGGCTTCGTCACCTTGGCACGCAACGCGCGGAGCTGCGCGAGATCGGTGCCGACCGCAGCGCTCAGGCATTCGGCGCGCGCATCGACGCCCATGGCGTGGCCGACCAGCTTGATCTTCTCGATCAGACCTTCCTCGGAGAAGGTCTCGGGCACCAGCACCAGCGGCACCTTCGCCGCCTCCAGGATGTTCATGGTCTCGCGCGGGCCCGATCCCTGGATCGCCAGGATCAGCGTCGGGTTGAGGCCCAGCACACCTTCGGCGGAAATCTGGCGCATGTAGCCGACATTGGGTTTGTCGTGCAGCGCCGCCGCCGGATAGAGGCTCGTCGTGTCGACGCCAACCAGCCGGCTCTCCAGGCCGAGTGCATAGAGGATTTCGGTGATGGCGCCGCCGATCGAGACCGTGCGTGCGAAATCGGTGATGGCGACGTCGCGATTGCGCGCGTCGTGCACCGTGATACCGGCGGCGTGCGCGCCGGACACGAGCGCGAACGTGCCGGAGAGCAGGAGGCTTGCAAGCGTGCGACAAAATGTCATTGCGTTCACTTGGTCAGGATCAGCTTGTTCTGCGAGGTCAGGCGCAGGCGATAGCTGTCCTCGCCATGCGCAATGATGATCTCGCGCTCGGCCGCAAACAGCTCGCGGCTGTCGATCCGGCTTCCTCGCATGGTGAGGGTTCTCGTTGCTGCAGAAGGGCCTCCTGCCGCCCCCGCCGCGCCGCTGCTGCTGTCTCCTGATGTTGCTGACATTGTTGGTGTGATGCGCTTTCGAAATTCAGATGCGTCTTGCTTTGTATAAGGGGCGCGAGGCGCATTCCAACGGCAGCAATTTACAATCGATATAAACTGTAACCGGATGTCATTGACGGTCAGAGTGTTGCCACGTAACCGATTATGGCAGTGGGGAGTGCCCCGCGTGCTTTCGAAAGACAGCCAGCCAGTCGTTCGCGTTGCGAACGCACGCCAGCCAATAAAACTCCAAAACTAAAGTGAAGTGCAGGCTGGGGCTGATATGGCTGACGGGGCTAGGTATTCGCGCGCCCTGATTTTGGGCGCGTCGGTGGTTTCAATCGCGGCAATGACGGCGGAGAGGGGGCTTGCACAGGCCGCCCAGCCGCAGGCCGAAAGTGCGTCGTCGGAATGGCCGAAGCAAGCGAAGCGCAAGCCGGTGAAGCCGCCAGTTGCGCAGCCGGCAGCGCCCGACGTCATGAACGCCCGCGCCCAGGCTGGAGGCGCGGCGCCTGTTCAGACGCTCGACACGATTACGGTCGCCGCGACCAAGACACCGCAGCGGACGATCGATGCGCTCGCGCCAGTCAGCTCGATTTCGCTCGACCAGATCCAGGGGCTTCAGCCCAACCGTTTGTCGGGCATCTTCTATGCCGTGCCCGGCGTGTCGTTCCAGGAGCGCGGCGACGATCCCGCAACCGTCATCAACATCCGCGGCTTGCAGGATTTCGGCCGCGTCGCGGTCGTGGTCGACGGTGCGCGGCAGAACTACCAGCGCACCGGCCACAACGCCAACGGCTCCTTCTTCCTCGACCCTGAATTGATCGGCGGGGTCGATGTCGTGCGGGGACCGACTGCCAATATCTACGGCTCCGGTGCGATTGGCGGCTTGGTCTCCTTCCGCACCAAGGACATCAACGACGTGTTACGCCCCGGCGAGCGCTGGGGCGTCGATCTCTCCGGCTCCTACGGCTCCAATAACAATCGCGGCCTCGCTTCGGTCTTCGGCGGCGTGCGCGCCACGCCCGATATCGATGTCTTCGGCGGCGCGGTCTATCGCACGCAGGGCAATTACAAGGACGGCAATGGCACCGAGATCGGCAACACCGGTAACCAGGTCGAAAGCGGGCTGATGAAGCTCACGGTGCGGCCGGCCCTCGGTCACGAGGTCAAGTTCGGTGCCATCTTCCAGGATTATCAGTACGATATTGGTCAGTTCAACCGGGGCCCGGTGCTAACTGCGGCGCAGCGCGCGCTTTATCAGGGCTCCTCGGTTTACGCTTCCGACGCCAAGAATTACACCGGCACGATTACCTGGAATTATTCGCTGCCGAGCGACAATCTGTTCGATTGGCACATGTCGGTCTACGGCAACCGCGTCGACAACGACCAGACCAAGACCTATCACTATTCAACCGGAGGCGCGACCTATTGCGGCGCGGGCAATTTCGGCAACAACATCTCGGGCTGCGTCGGCGACAAACGCGGCTATGTCCTCAACACCTACGGCATCGACGTCAACAACACCACGCGCTTCAACGTCGGCGACTGGCGCAACGCCGTCACCTGGGGCGTCGACGCGTTTCAGGACGACGTCATCACGACCGACAGCCGCGGCAACTCCAACATCACCACGCCGAGTGGCATCCGTACTGTGTCGGGCGGTTTCGTTCAGTTGAAGCAGAACTACGGCACCTGGTTCGAGGCGGTGAGCGCGATCCGCTATGACCGCTACGACCTCGATTCCGGCAGGACTAGCGCCGGCGGCGACCGCTTCTCACCCAAGATCACCCTGGGCGTCACGCCGATCGCGGGCTTCCAGCCTTATGTCAGCTATGCCGAAGGCTATCGCGCCCCGTCGATCACCGAGACGGTGATTTCCGGCGCGCACGCGACCGGGGGCGGACCAGCGTTCTTTCCCTGCCCCGACGGCACCGTCGGCCTGTTCTGCTTCCTCCCCAACCCAAACCTTCGTCCCGAGGTCGGCAAGAACAAGGAAGTCGGTATCAACCTGAAGTACGACAACATCTTCAGCGCGTCTGACTCGTTCAGGGGAAAGATCAACCTGTTCCGCAACGATGTCAGCGACTATATCGACCTCGTCGCTTCGGCGGCGGTCCTGGTGCCGCCATTCGGCTCGTTCAGCCAATACTACCAGTATCAGAACATCGCCAATGCCCGCATCCAGGGCTTCGAGGCGGAGACGATGTACGATGCGGGCAGCTGGTTCATCGGTGTCGCCGGTCACTACATCCAGGGCAAGAACGTCGCCACCAATATCGGGCTTGCGACCATCAGCCCGACCAAGGTCGTCACCACCGGCGGTGTCCGCCTGCTTGATCGCACCCTGATCGTGTCGGCGCAGTGGGCTTCGTTCGGTCCGAACAACGACGTGCCGGCCAACTATATTCGCTCGACCGGCTACGATCTCGTCAATCTGTATCTGACCTACAATGCGACCAGGGATATCGTGTTCTCGGCCTCGATCGACAATCTTCTGAACCAGTATTACCGGCCTTATGCCATTCCCGGCAGCTCCACCGATGGCACCTCGCAGAACGACGTGCTGTGGACGAGCCCGGGACCGGGCAGGGTCTACAAGGCCGGCCTGAAGATCCACTTTGGGGGTGCGTGAGCCGCAGGGCACCGCAACACCACAACTTCCGCCGGGCCGCGCTGATGCTCCAGCGCGGCTTCGGCGCGTTTTCGTCTAGATCAGAAGAGGAGACTTTCATGTTCATCGCTATGAATCGTTTTCAGGTGAAGCTCGGCTCGGAAGCCGCGTTCGAGACCGTCTGGCGCAGCCGGGAGTCCTATCTCGGCAGCATGCCCGGTTTCGTCGAATTTCATTTGCTCAAAGGACCGGTGCTGGAGGACCACACGCTGTATTCCTCGCACACCGTGTGGGTCGACAAGTCCGCTTTCGAGGCCTGGACGCGCTCAGAGGAATTCCGCCGCGCACATGCGCGTGCCGACAACAAGACCGGCGCAAGCCTCTATCTCGGCCATCCCAAGTTCGAGGGGTTCGAGGTCATCATGACTGAGCGCAAGGCGAACGCGGCCGCCTGAGCCGGCCGATCATGAAGGGAGCTGGACATGTTGAGCACCGATCTCGCCGATCTCAAGGCGTATATGGCCGACAATCCCGACGCCGTGATCGAGGACGTTGCGCGCGAGCGCAAGGTCACCCCGCGCGCTGTGATCGAGGCGCTGCCGCCGTCCATGGTGCGCATGGGCGGCGGTGAGCATTTCGCCGCCGCCATGCAGGATATCGCCGAATGGGGCGAGGTCACGCTGATCGTCCACACGGACGATGGGATCTTCGAGTTCACCGGGGCGCTTCCCGCGGGGGAGATCGGCCGCGGTTACTTCAACCTGATGCAGCCGAAGGGATTGCACGGCCATCTCCGTCACGAGCGATGCGCGGCCGTCGTCTTCGTCGAGCGTCCCTTCATGGGCAAGACGTCCGCCTTCGTCGCCTTCGTCAATGCCGATGGCGGCATCATGTTCAAGGTCTTCGTCGGCCGCGACGAGACCCGTGCGCTGCGTGCGGACCAACTGGCGCGGTTCAGGCAGCTCGCGGACCGGATCGCGCCGCAGCCAACCGCGTAGCTTCTTCTGTCTGACGGGAGATCAGGATGCAAAGCAATTCCAGGCTTCGGCACATGATCGTAACATCCGTGCTGGCGCTCGCGCCGACACCGGCCTTCGCGATCGACGAAGCGCTGTTACCGCGCAATCTGTCGCCCTGGGGCATGTTCGTCAGCGCCGACATCATCGTGAAGACGGTGATGGTCGGCCTCGCCGTGGCTTCGCTGGTGACATGGACGGTGTGGCTTGCGAAGACCATCGAGCTGCGCCGCAAGGGCGCGCTGGCTTTGCACCGGACGCGCGCGCTCGAAGGCAACATGACGCTGGCCGAGGCCGCGGCACGGGCCGGCGATGCGCATGATGCGGTCGCCCAGCTTATCCAGTCCTGCGCCAAGGAGGCGGAGCTCTCCGGCGGCGTGCTCGATAACGGCCTTGAGGAGCGGGTGGCGCTGCGGTTGGAGCGGGTCGAGGCGGCCATGTCCCGGCAGATCGCGCGCGGCACCGGCGTGCTCGCGACCATCGGCGCCACCGCGCCGTTCGTCGGCTTGTTCGGCACGGTCTGGGGCATCATGAATTCCTTCATCGGCATCTCCGAGAGCCACACCACGAGTCTTGCGGTGGTCGCGCCCGGCATCGCGGAGGCATTGCTTGCCACCGCGCTCGGCCTCGTCGCCGCGATCCCGGCGGTCGTGATCTACAATCATCTCGTTCGCGGCATCGCCAATTACCGCGCGCTGCTCAGCGATGCCTCGGCACAGCTTACGCTGCTGGTGAGCCGCCAGCGCGACCACAGAGAATTCCGCCTGGCGCGGGCGGCGGAGTAGGGCCATGTCCGCAAAGCTCGGCGCAAGCTCCTCGGTCAGGTCGCGCGGTGACCCGGGTGATCTCGACGTGACCCACGAGATTAACGTCACGCCATTCATCGACGTGATGCTGGTGCTTCTGATCATTTTCATGGTGGCGGCGCCACTTGCCACCGTCGACATCGGGGTCGATCTGCCGGCGAGCGCCGCCGAGCCCGCGCCGCGGCCGGACAAGCCGATCTTCGTCACCGTGAAGCCGGATCTTTCGATTGCCGTCGGTGAGGATCTTGTGTCCCGCGATGCGCTCGGCACCTCGCTCGCTGCCGCCACCAAGGGCCGCAAGGACGAGCGCATTTATCTGCGCGCCGACAAGGCGGTCTCCTATGGCGACTTGATG
This sequence comes from Bradyrhizobium sp. 154, assembly GCF_023073875.1. Taxonomy (NCBI): domain Bacteria; kingdom Pseudomonadati; phylum Pseudomonadota; class Alphaproteobacteria; order Hyphomicrobiales; family Nitrobacteraceae; genus Bradyrhizobium; species Bradyrhizobium sp. 154. Next base: position 35,489 of record NZ_JADPKG010000021.1, on the reverse strand, counting down.
GAGGTGATGAACAGCTTGCGCAATGCCGGCTACCTGAAGGTCGCGCTGGTCGGCCTCGACGGGCGCAGCTGATGACCTCCGCAAACGCGTTTGCCCTGCACGAGCCGCTCGGCGAAAGGGAAACCATGCGCTGGAGCCTATCGGCGGCCGTAATCGTGGCGCTTCACATGGCCGCGGCACTGCTTGCGATGAGCTGGCTCAAGTCGCAGCCCGAGCAAGGTGTGAGCCTGCCGGCGATCATGATCGACATGGCACCGGTGACTTCGGCGCCGCAATCGATGCAGGACGACATCGCGCCAGGGCCCGTGATGCAGGAGGCCGATGCTTCGCCGCCGCAGCCCGTGCAGCAGCAGATGGCCGAGGAGACGATCGCGCCGACGCCGCCGCAGGAAAAGCCGGACGTTGTCGCGCCACCCGAGCAGAGATTGGAGCCGACCCCGGCCAAGCCCGAGCCGGCGAAGATCGTCCCGGTCGAAAAGCCGGCGCCGGCGAAGCCGAAGGTGGTTCGCCGCGAGGCGAAAAAGCCGTCTGAGGCGCCGCCGGCGCCGCGCACCAGCGCAGCCCCGCGCGCGGAGCGCGAGGCGGCGATGGCATCAGCCCAGAGCGCCGGCGCGGTGGCCTCCGTGATCGCATCCTACAATCAGCGAATCCGCGCGCATCTGATGCGCTTCCACCAATATCCGTCCTCTGGCGGCGGTCAGCGTGGCATCGCGAGGCTGAGCTTTACGATTGCCCGTAGCGGGCAGGTCACATCCAGCCGCCTCAGTGGTTCGTCCGGCGTCGCCGCTTTCGACGCTCAGGCCATGGCGATGATCCGCCAGGCCTCGCCGTTTCCGCCGATCCCGGACGAGGTCAAGAACGGCGCGATGAGCTTTACGATTCCGGTGGAGTTTACGGTGCGATAAGTCTCCGTTGTCGTGCCCCGCGAAGGCGGGGCATCCAGTACGCCGCGGCATTTCCGTATCACACCGCCGCCGCGGCGGACTGGACCGCCCGGTCGAGCCCGGCGATGGCCGTATCGAGAGAGCGTCGCCTCACTTCGCCTTCAGGAAATCCGCGACCTCCAGCAGCATGAACTCGTTATCGTCGGCCTTGTTGGGGTCGCGGCTGGACGAGAACGGCAGATTGTTGTCGTTGCCGACGATGATGTGAGTGTCGTCGACGCGATCGACGTTCTCGATGGTGAAGAACGGGAAGGTGTAGACGCCGTCATTGAGCGGCTTCCTCGCCTTCTTGTCGGGATCCCTGATCTTCAAGAGGTCGATATAGCCGATCTTGCGCACGGGCTTGCCGACATTGGCATCGGTGAGCTCGATCTTGTAGATGCGCTTGAATTTGGCGAGGTCAGGAAAGCAGTTCTCGCCGCGGGTGCCTTGCGGGCAAGACTTGTCCGCGGTGCCTTCGCCGTTGTCGCGCTCGATGACGAGGCCGCTGGTCGGGTCGACCATGTTGAAGTCGCCGATGGCATTGCCGTTCTGTTCGAACACATACTGCCAGTAGCGTCCGGTGAATTTCTCGGCAGCGACGTCGAATTCGAGGATGCGGGAGGCTTCCTTGCCGTCGACCTTTTCCCAGTCCTTCTTGTCGGCGTCCCACAGCGGTCCTTCGAGCAGGCCGTAGAGGAATTTGCCGTCCTTGGACGATGCAAAGCCCTCAAAACCCTTGGAACGGCGGAGGTTGACATTAGTGTAGGTCGCGCCCGGCGCGGCCGGCGTTCCCACTGCCCAATTGTCCGGCGAGCGCACCGGCTTGCCATCGGCGACCGTCTCGAACACGGCCAAGATCTTGCCGGTTTTGTCGGCCTTTCAGGATATAGGGGCCGAACTCGTCGCCGATCCAGAAGCTGTCGGCGATGATCTGGAAGCCCTCGGTGTCGAAGTCCGAGCCGGTGAGATAGCGCTTCTGGGTATCCTCATGAACGATGCGGAACGGCACGCGTCTGTCGGGATCGTGCAGGAAGATGGTCTCCAGCCGCTCGATCTTGCCGCTCGTCCAATCCATCTTGTAGTGGTTCAGGTATAGCATCGAATCCGGCGAGTTGGCACGCGCGCCCATACCGTTGTCGGTGATCACCCAGAACGTGCCGTCCGGCATGGTCTTGATGCCGGAATGACCCTGCAGCGGCTGGCCCCTGAACGGCAGCGACACGCCCGTCGCCCGCTCATAGGACTTGCCCATCACGGTGCCGAGCGCGTCGACGCGCTTGCCCGTCGTGTATTTGCCCGAGGTCTTGAGATCGGCTGGCGCATCGGCGGGTGCGTCGATGAACGATTCGGCCGGCATCACCACGTGGCCGACGAGTTTGGCGGGGAATTCACCTTCGCTCTGCGCGAGCGCGGCGCTCGCGGTGAGAATGATCGTTGCGACGGTGCCGAGAAAAGTCGCGCGCATGTACGTCTCCTGTTGGCGGACGCACGCCTTATGCGGACGGCACATTGCAGTTTTGTGAAGCCGGGCCAAACGCCGCAGTTGCCCATCTACTCCTTTACCGCGCCCGTCAGCGACGACACGTAATAATCCACGAACAGGGAGTAGAAGATCGCAACCGGCAGCGAGCCGAGCAGCGAGCCGGCCATCAGCGCACCCCACTGATAGACGTCGCCGGTGACGAGCTCGGTCAGGATCGCGACCGGCACGGTCTTGTTGGCGCCGCTCTGGATGAAGGCGAGCGCGTAGATGAACTCGTTCCAGGACAGCGTGAAGGAGAAGATGCCGGCCGAGATCAAGCCGGGTACCGCCAGCGGCAGCGTGATCCGCCTCAGGATCTGCAGCCGCGTGGCGCCGTCGACCAGCGCGCATTCCTCGAGCTCGTAGGGAATCGACTTGAAATAGCCGATCAGGAGCCAGGTGCAGAACGGCACCAGGAAGGTCGGATAGACCAGGATCAGCGCAAGCGGTGAGTCGAACAGGCCGAACTGCACGACGACGGTGGCGAGCGGAATGAACAGGATCGACGGCGGCACGAGATAAGCGAGATAAATGCCGAGACCGACATAGGGACTGCCGCGGAAGCGCAGGCGTTCGATGGCGTAAGCGGCAAGCGTGCTCGCGATCAGCGACAGCGTGGTCGAGCCGATCGCGACCAGCATCGTCGTCCACAACCAATGCGGATAAGCGGTGTTGAACAAGAGGTGCTTGATGTGCGCCAGCGTGGGCGACGAGATCCAGAACGGATTGTGCTCCTTGTAATTCATCAGCTCCGCGTTCGGCTTGAACGAGGTGATCGCCATCCAGTAGAACGGGAACAGCAGGATAAGTACGAAGCAGCCGAGCGGCAGATAGATCATCATCAGCCGCCGCAGCCCGGAATCCCACGCCATCGTGTCGGGCGCTGCCTTCGCGTCGGCGACAGCCGGTTGGGCGACTGTATCAGTCATTGCTCTCTCCCTGCTGCCATTTGCGACGCGCCAGTCCGAAATAAGAGAACAGCGTCGCGAACACCAGGAACGGGATCATCGACACCGCGATCGCGGCACCCTCGCCGAGCTCGCCACCGGCGATGCCGCGCTGGAAGGCAAGCGTTGCCAGCAGATGGGTCGAGTTGCCGGGCCCGCCACGGGTGATGGCGTAGACCAGCTGGAAGTCGGTGAAGGTGAAGATGATCGAGAAGGTCATGACGATGGCGAGGATCGGCATCATCATCGGGAACGTGATGTAGCGGAAACGCTGCCAGGCGCTGGCGCCGTCGAGCATCGCAGCCTCGTAGAGCGAGGGCGAGATGGTCTGGAGCCCCGCCAGCAGCGAGATCGCGACGAAGGGAATGCCGCGCCAGATATTGGCGGCGATCAGCGAGAAACGGGCCGGCCAGGCCGAGCCGAGGAAGTCGATGTTGCTGGAGCGCCAATGCAGCACGTCGACCAGCAGATACGAGATGATCGAGAATTGCGGATCGTAGATCCACCAGAACGCCAGCGCCGACAGCACGGTCGGCACGATCCAGGGCAGCAGGATGATCGCACGCAGCACGCTCTTGAACGGAAAATGGTTGTTGAGCAGCAGCGCGAGCCAGAAACCGAGTGCGAACTTTCCGAAGGTCGCGACGGCCGTGTAGACCACGCTGTAGAACACCGCGTTCCACCAAAGGGAATCGGTGAGGAGATACTGGAAATTTTCGAAGCCGACGTAGATGCCACGCCGGCCGATCGTGGTGTCGGTGAAGGCGAGCCAGATGCCCAGGCCGAGCGGATAAGTCAGGAACACCGCGAGCAGCCCAATCGCAGGCGCCAGACACATCATGATCAGGAACGGCTTGTAGTCGAACAGCCGCACCAGCCAGTTCGGCTGCCGCTGCGCGAGAACGGGGGAGGAGAAGGTGGTCACGGACATCGGTTCGGCGTCCTGTCTTGGGCTGTCGCTACCGCAATCATTGCGAGCGAAGCGAGGCAATCCAGTCTGTCTCCGCGGTTACGGTCTGGATTGCGTCGTCGCTTCGCTCCTCGCAATGACGGCTGCCTTGTCGTGAGTTTTTACCGCCCCTGCCGCCGGAAGTACCGCTTGCACCGCTGCTCGGCTTCTGCGGCAGCCGCCTCCGGCGTGGCAGCGCCGGTCGCAACGGACGCGAACATCTGGATCAGCACGTAGTCGGCGCTGACGGCTCCCGTCGCTGTCGAGATCGGGCCCTTGTAGCCGTCGTAATAGGTGCTGTTCATCGTGTCCTTGAACAGCTTCACCTTGGGATCCTGCGACCACACGGCGGACTCGGCGTAGGCGGCCAGCGGCTGCGACCAGTAGCCGGAGTTGGCATTGAGCCACGGCTCGTACTGGTCCTTTTCCAGCATGTATTGCAGGAATGCCTTCGCCGCGTTGGGGTACTGGCTGTGCTTGAACACCATTGCGTTCAGCGTCAGGCCCGCCATCGGAGAGACCTTGGCCAGGCCCTTCGGCAGCAGCTGATGCTCGCTGTCCTCGGCGATCGCCTTGGTGGCAGGATCGTTCTTCAGCGAGAAGTACAGCGAAACGCCATTGGCGGTCAGGGAGATCTCCTGCGAGGAATAGGCGCGGTTGTTGCTGACGTCGTTCCACGACGTCGTGCCGGCGATGAAGGTCGGGTAGAGCTGCTTGACCCAGTTCAACGCGGCGATGGTCTCCTTGCTGTTGATCGTGACGTTGCCCTCTTCGTCGAGCAGGGATCCGTTGTGCGACCACAGCGCCCAGCTCGCAAAACCGTTGCCATCGCCCTTGGCATTGCCGAGCGCGAAGCCGGCCGGCTTGCCGGCCTTGTGCAGCTTCTGGCACAGGTCGAGGACGCCGGCATGGTCCTCCGGCACTTTGTCGAAGCCGACCGATTGCAGGACCGACTTGCGGTAGATGAGGGGGCCGGCGGTGGCGCCGAACGGCAGCCCGATCCACGTATCGCTCTTGTTCTTCTTGCCGTAGCGCTGCGCCAGCGGCAGCCAGCCGCCATAACGCTTGCCGAGATAGTCGGCGACATCAGTCAGCTCGATCAACTTGTCGATATAGATGTGCGGAGCATCGGAGAAGCCGATAATGATGTCGGGGCCGGCGCCGGAATTGGCGGTCACTGCGGTCTGCTGATTGATATCTTCCCAGCCGACGAAGTCGACCTTGACCTCGACCCCGGTATCCTTGGTGAACTTTGCCGCATTGGCGCGGAACACGTCCTCGTCGGCCTGGACGAAGCGTACCGGGCGCAGCATGCGCAAGGACGCGCCCTTCTCGATCGCGAGTTTCGGTGCCGCCACATCGGCAGCCTTGATCGTTGATGGCGTTGTTTGCGCTGCAGCACCGGTGGCCGCGAGCGTTGCAGCAGACAGGCCCAGCGCCAAGGCATCACGACGCGTGATGTCGTTCCTCATCAGTTCCTCCCTTGATGTCTCCCTCCCCGGCGTTGATCGCCGGTGAAGGGCCGTTCCGGTTTCCGGCGCCTTTGCGCCGGCCGCCTAGCTGTTCGGCCCGCGATCCATGCTGATCGGTTGCCAGCGGCGGAGCGCGGTGCTTTGCAGCACCGACGGATTGACGCAGCTTACTGGCCACATGCCCTGAAGCACCAGTGACAATTCGTAGCCCACGCGGCGCTTGCGCGCCTCGTCGAACCGTGCCGAGGCCGAAGCGACGTGGGCGGTCAGGGTCACGTTCTCCATGCCGAGCAGGGGATTGTTGTGCGAGGGCGGCTCTTTCTCCAGCACGTCGAGGGCGGCATGCGCGATCCAGCCCTCCTGGAGCGCCTTGATCAGGCTCTCCTCGTCCACCGTGGCACCGCGCCCGGTGTTGATGAAGATCGAGCCCTTCTTCATCTGCCGGAAGTGCTTCTCGGTCAGCATGTGATGGACCTCGGGCCGGGCGGGGGCGTGCATCGAGACGAAGTCGGATTGCGACAGCACCTCGTTCAGCGTCGCCGGGATCACGCCGTGGTCGTACATCAGCGTTTCCTGGATGAAGGGATCATAGGCCATCATGCGCAGGCCGAAGGGCGCTGCGCGTTTCGCAACCGCGCGCGCGACGCGGCCGAACGAGATGAAGCCGAGCGTCTGGCCCATCAGCCGCGGGATCTTGAGCAGCGCCGGCCGGCCCTCGGCCCAGCGGCCGTCGCGCACCATGCGATCCTGCTCGACCAGGCGACGGAAGCCCGCGAGCAACAGCATCATGGCGTGGTCGGCGACCTCCTCGATGAAGGTGTCGGGGATGTTGGTGACGGGAATTCCGCGGGCGGTGGCGGCCTTGACGTCGACGCTGTCGACGCCGACCGAGCCGAGCGTAATGACCTTGCAGTTTTCTAAGCTGTCGATGATGCTCTTGGTGATCGGGATGCCCTTGGCATAGATGGCGTCGGCGTTTTTCGCGGCGGCGACGAACCCGGCCTCGTCGGCCGGCGCCTCGACGATCTCTGCATCGATCGGATCGAGCGCCTCGCGCTCATAGGAGTAATCGCTGCCCGCGACCGTGAAGCTCGCGCCCTTCGGCGTCACCACCCTGTATTTCGGCATTTTCTGCTCCCGATTTGGTTTCTTGTTGTGGCCTGCCTTCGTGGCTGACCTTTGCGTCTTTTACGCGAAATCGACGCGGCCGCGTACAATTCCCGGTTGTTGGCGCGGAGATAAATTGCCGCTTTGTGCGGCTGCGTCCGGGCTTCTACGGATGACCGTAAGTAACTTGATAAGGGCTCACACATAAAAGTTGATTCGATTTTGATCGAACTGGTCGCGTGCCCGTATCCCGTCATTGCCGGAGCCACCCCGTGAAATTGAGCAATCTGAAGATCGCCCCGAAGCTCGGCATTCTTGTCGGGGTCACCTTGTTGGGCCTGTGCATCTCCGGTGTCCTTGCCGGCTACCTGATGAAGCAGGAGATGGTGAATGCACGCATCGATCAGGCCAAGGCTATCGTCGAGCTGGCATGCAACTACGCGGGCGCTCTGAAGAAGCGCGTCGATGCCGGCGAGCTGACCAAGGATGCGGCCCTGGCCGAACTTCGCCGCTATGGCAACGCGATGACCTATGACAACGGCGCGGGCTACCTGTTCGGCACGTCGTACGACGGCATCACCCAGCTTGCGCCCGATCCGAAGCAGATCGGCACCAACCGCATGGACGTCGTGACCAACGGCCGCAAGCTGTCGCTCGAGCTGATGGACGGCGTCAAGGCGAAGGGTTCGATCCTGCTGTATTATGAATATGTGAAGCCCGGCCAGGAGAAGCCGATCCGCAAGATCGGATATGCAGTCGCCGTGCCTGGCTTCGACATGTATCTCGGCACCGGCGCCTATCTCGACGACATCGACGCGAGAATGGGCCCGGTCTATTGGCTGCTCGGCCTGGCCTTGCTCGGCATCGTCATCGTTGCCGGCAGCGTCGCTTGGCTGATCGGCCGCGGCATCAGCCGTCCGCTGGCGCTGCTCGGCGCCCGTATGAAGGACCTCGCGGATGGCAAGCTCGAGGGCGACATTCCCGGCGTCGGCCGCGGCGACGAAGTCGGCGCGATGGCCTCGACCGTGCAGATCTTCAAGGACAATGCGGTCCGCATCCGCGACCTCGAGAAGACCGAGGCGGACGCCAAGGAGCGTGCCGCGGCGGAACGTCGCAGCGCGATGGAAGACATCGCCAACGACTTCGAACGCAGCGTCAACGGCATCGTCCGCTCGGTCTCCTCGGCCGCCGCCGGCATGCAGAGCACGGCGCAGTCGATGACCGCGACCGCGACCGATGCCTCCTCGCGTGCCGCAACGGTCGGCGCTGCCTCGCAAAAGGCCTCCGGCAATGTCGGCACGGTTGCCGCTGCCGCCGAAGAGCTGTCGAGCTCGGTTGCGGAAATCTCCCGCCAGGTCACCCGCTCGACCGAAGTCGCCAGCCGCGCCGTCAGCGACGCCGAGCGGACCAACGCCACCGTGCAGGTGCTCTCGACCGGCGCCGAGAAGATCGGCGAGGTCGTCAAGCTGATCCATTCGATCGCCGCGCAGACCAACCTGCTCGCGCTCAACGCCACCATCGAAGCGGCACGCGCCGGTGAATCCGGCCGCGGATTCGCGGTCGTCGCCTCTGAGGTCAAGGCGCTCGCCAACCAGACTGCGAAGGCGACCGAGGAGATCTCCGCGCAGGTCGCGGCGATGCAGACCTCGACCAGCGACGCGGTCACGGCCATCACCGGCATCACCCAGACGATCGCCGAGATGAGCGAAATCACCGCGGGCATTTCGGCATCGATCGAGCAGCAGGGCGAAGCGACCCGCGAGATCGCCCGCAACATCCAGTCGGTTGCGGCCGGCTCGAGCGAGATCAACGCCCATATCGGCAGCGTCACGTCGGCCGCGGAAGCGACCGGCAGTGCAGCCAGCGACGTGCTCACCAACGCCCGCGAGCTGGACAACCAGTCCGGCGCGCTGCGCAGCGCCGTGGACAGCTTCCTCGTCAAGGTGCGCGCGGCGTAAGCCCGTGCGCTGAACTCGTAGAGTGGGCAAAGACGCAAAGCGTCGTGCCCACCCTTTTCTCTCGACTGTCATGCCGCGCGAAGGCGGGGCATCCAGTACGCCGCGGCCTCTCGGTTCAAATACAGGCACCTCCGGAATACTGGATCGTCCGCCTCCGCGGACGATGACATCGTCCGAGGAGCACGCCTACTGCTTCTCGATCTTCGCGTTCGTGATCAGCTTCTCCCACAGCACGAGCTGCTCGTTCACGAAGGTGCCGAGCTGCTCCGGTGTGCCCGAGAAGGCGTCCATGCCGAGGGTGGCGAGCTTCGCCTTGATCTCCGGATTCTCGACGATCTTCCTGATCTCGGTATTGAGCCGCGTCACGATCTCCTTGGGCATGCCGGCCGGGCCGAAATAGCCCTGCCATGACGAGATGTCGAAGTCCGGCACGCCGGCCTCCTGCATCGAGGGCAGATGCGGCACCAGCGGCGAGCGCTCCTTGGTGGTGACCGCGAGCGCGCGCAGCGCGTTGCCGTTGACATGCGGCAGGCCGGTCAGGATGTCGACGAACATCATCGAGACGCGGCCACCCATGACGTCGTTGAGCGCCGGCGGCGAGCTCTTGTAGGGCACGTGCAACAGGTCGAGCCCGGCATTGTGGGCAAAGGTCGCGCCGGACACGATCGCCGAGGACGAGCCCGAAGCGTAGCTCAGCTTGCCCGGATTGGCCTTGCCATAGGCGACCAGCTCGCCGACAGTCTTGGCCGGCACTTCCGGGTTGACGACCAGCATGAAAGGCAGGTCGCCGGTGCGCGCGATCGGCGTGAAATCCTTGACCGGATCGTAAGTGAGGCTCTTGAGCAGATAGGGATTGGCCGAATGCGTGGTGTTGGTCGTCACCAGCAGCGTGTAGCCGTCGGGAGCGGCCTTCGCGACGTAGGTTGCGGCGAGCATACCATTGGCGCCCGCCTTGTTCTCGATCACGATGCCGACGCCGAGCGCCTGCGACAGATGCTGCGAGATCAGCCGCGTCGTGGTGTCGGTGCCGCTGCCGGCCGCGAACGGCAACACCAGCGTGATGTTGCGGCTCGGATAATTGTCGGCCTCGGCCGTGGATGCGGCGGCGAGGCACAATGCGGCCGCGCCGATGGCACGCAGGTTTCGAGTCAACGCTGAAATCATGTCTGGACGTTCCCTCTTTGTCGTTGGCGGGGAACCTAGCGTCTCCTCGTTGAAATCGGAAGCGGTGAGTTTGTCGCCGTGTCTCCGCGCCGCGGAATTTACTTCGCCGCCGAACCCTGGCGCGAGGCGATCACGACGCCGGCGAGCACCAGCGCGTAGCCGATCAGGTGGAACGGCTGGAGCTTTTCGCCGAGCAGCAGGATCGCCATCGCCGAGCCGAACACCGGCACTAGATGGAAGAACGGCGCGGCGCGGTTCGGGCCGATCAGCGCGACGCCGCGGTTGAAGAAGAGATAGGCCAGCGTCGAGGGGAAGATCAGGATATAGCCGAGCGTTGCCAGCGTCGTGCCGTCGAACTGCAGCACGCGGCCGCTTAGAGCCTCCCAGATCGCAGTCGGCAGCAGCATCGTCGCGCCGCAGCAGGTGGTGAAGGACAGGAAGGAGAGCTGGTGAATTTTTGGCCGGCGCGGGATGAAGGCCGAATAGAGACCGAACGCTACCAGGGAGGAGGCGAACATGATGTCGCCTCTGTTGAAGCTGATGCTCGCGAGTGCGGCGAGATCGCCGCGTAGGATGATGATCAGCACGCCGAGAAGCGAGATCGCGATGCCCGCGAACTGCGCACCGGTCAGCCGCACCCCAAACAGCACCAGCGACCACAGCGCCACGAACAGCGGACCTGCCGACTGGATCAGCAACGCGTTCAGCGCCTCCGTGTATTGCATTGCCCAGTACGAGATCGCGTTGTTGAAGGCAAATCCCACCAGCGACAGGAACAGCATCAGGGGCAGGCTGTTGCGCAAGGCAGGCCAGTCGCGCTTCAGATGCGGCCAGGCGAACGGCAACAGGATCAGGAACACGCCGAACCAGCGGATCGTGGTCACGGTCAGTGGCGGCACATGCGCGCCGACATGACGCGCGAGCACGATGTTGCCGGCCCAGAACAACGAGCTCAGGCTCAGCAGCAGATAAGGCTGGTTGTTGAGCCAACTGGCCGTATTGGAGGCCGCTGGCGCGGGGGAAGCGATCGTCATTGGCGTCGGATACGAGCTTGCGCCGGATTGCCGTCATGACACAAGTCACGCGGCCGCAATGCTACAATGCAGGCATGACCCGGGGACGCGTCATTGGCGGTTAATATGTTGGACGCAATGTGCTCATCCGCTCTCCCACAAGAGGAGAGGTGATGGCAGCGCTCCGCTTGGATACGTTGCTAACTCGCCTGCTTGCGTGACGCCACGAACACGCCCGCCAGCACCAGCGCGAAGCCGAGGAAATGGAAGACCTGCGGGTGTTCGCCCAGGAACACGATCGCCATGATCGAGCCGAACACTGGCACGACATGGAAGAACGGCGCGGCGCGATTGGCGCCAATCAGGCGGACGCCGCGATTGAAGCAGAGATAGGCGAGCGCCGAGGGGAACACTGCGACGTAGAATAGGGTCAGCAGGTTCGGCCCGTCGAGCTTCATCACGGGGCGCTCGATCAATTCCCAGATCTCCAGCGGAATGAGGCAGGCGGCGCCGCAGCCGAAGGTGAAGGCGAGGAAGGACAGGCCGTGCATCGGCGGACGCTTCAGGGTCAGTACCGAATAGAGCGCGAAAATGACCAGCGCGACGATGAAGATGAGGTCGCCCTTGTTGAACTCGATGTTCGACAGCGTGGTGAAATCGCCATGCAGCAGGATCGTGAGCACGCCGCACATCGACAGCAGCACGCCGAATGCCTGCGCCGCGGTGAGCCTGATCCCCAGAATGGCCAGCGACCACAGCGCCACGATCAGCGGGGCGGCAGACTGGAGCAGCAGCGTGTTCAGGGCCTGGGTATGCTCCAGCGCCCAATATTGCAGCGTGTTGAAGGCGCCGATGCCGGTGATCGAGAGCGTGATCATCAGGCCGAGCCGGCCGCGGATCGCGGGCCAGTCCTGCGCAAGATGTTTCCAGGCGAACGGCAGCACCAGCAGGAAGGCGAAGGACCAGCGCAGGAATGACAGCGTCACCGGCGGGATGTGGCCGGCGGCGAGCCGACCGACGATGGCATTGCCGGCCCAGCACAGCGCGGTGATGCTGAGCAGCAGATAAGGCTGGTTGGCAATCCAGGTTTGGCCGGCGGTTTCGGCGCCTGTGCTCTGGCCCGTGGCAGACATTGTGATGGCTATGGCCCCGCGTCATGCGCCGAGGCGTCCGGCCCGGCGAGATCCGGGCCGGTTCATAGCCCGGCGCCGTTCAAAGACACGGAAATCGAGGTTGCATCAATGGGGGACGGATGCATCGCGACCATGCAGCGGCCGAGATCGCGTCTAGCGCTTTGGTCGAGGCTTTGGCTCGGCTCTGGAAGGTCTCTGGATTTTCGGGGGATATCAAAGGCTTGGATGGCCTTCCGAGCCCCGAAAAAGCCCCGTTCTTGCTTGCTTAGAGGGGCTGCTTCCTTTATCCGGTTGGCTGCCTTGCGTGCGGGCGGCTCCGGCCGCCGATTGGGCTGGGCGCAGGCATGATCCCGGAAGAGTGGGCACCGGTTTTCCGCGAGGATCATGCCTCCTAGAGACAGATTGAACAGGGATTACCCGCGAATGGCCAATGTTGTCGTCGTCGGCGCCCAGTGGGGCGACGAAGGGAAGGGCAAGATCGTCGACTGGTTGTCGGAGCAGGCGGACATCGTCGTCCGCTTCCAGGGCGGCCATAACGCCGGCCACACGCTCGTGATCAACGGCAAGACCTACAAGCTCGCGCTGCTGCCCTCCGGCGTACTGCGCGAGGGCAAGCTGTCCGTGATCGGCAACGGCGTGGTGTTCGATCCCGCCGCCTTCCTCGACGAGGTCGCCAAGCTCAGGGCGCAGGGGGTCGATGTCAGCCCTGACAATCTGCGCGTCGCGGAAAACGTCACGCTGATCCTGCCGCTGCACCGCGAGCTCGATGCGCACCGCGAATCCGCCAGCGCAGCGACCGCGATCGGCACCACGCGCCGCGGCATTGGACCTGCCTATGAGGACAAGGTCGGCCGCCGCGCCATCCGCCTGATGGATCTTGCTGATCATCAGACGCTGCCGCACAAGATCGATCGCCTGCTGGCGCATCACAACGCGCTGCGCCGCGGCCTCAACCTGCCGGAATTCGACAGCGCGGTGATCCTGAAAGAACTGATGGCGATGGCGCCGCAGCTGCTGCCCTATGCCGAGACGGTCTGGCGGCTGCTCGATATCAAGCGGCGCGAAGGCAAGCGCATGCTGTTCGAGGGCGCGCAAGGCGCGCTGCTCGACGTCGATCACGGCACTTATCCCTACGTCACCTCGTCCAACACGGTGGCGGCGCAGGCGGCGACCGGCGCCGGCCTCGGGCCGGCCGCGGTCGGTTACGTGCTTGGCCTGTGCAAGGCCTATACGACCCGCGTCGGCCAGGGCCCGTTCCCGACCGAGCAGGACAACGAGACCGGCCGCAAGATTGGCGAGCGCGGCCGCGAGTTCGGCACCAATACCGGTCGGCCCCGCCGTTGCGGTTGGTTCGACGCCGTGCTGGTCCGCCAGGCGGTCCGGACCTGCGGCATCAACGGCCTGGCGCTGACCAAGCTCGACATCCTCGACGGCTTCGACACGATCGAGGTCTGCACCGGCTACAGGCTCGACGGCAAGGAGATCGACCATTTCCCCGCCGGTGAGGGCGCGCAAAGCCGGGTCGAGCCGATCTACGAGACGATCGAGGGCTGGAAGGAGCCGACCGCCAGCGCACGGTCCTGGGCCGACCTGCCGGCCCAGGCCATCAAATATGTCCGCCGGATCGAGGAATTGGTGGGGTGCCCGGTCGCGCTGCTTTCCACCAGCCCCGAACGCGAAGATACTATCCTGGTGCAAAATCCGTTTGAAGCTTAACGATATCTTACCAGGACGCGCGTATAGTTGAGTTGAAATGGCTGATTACTATCCGCTGATCGCCCGCGCTATTGCCGCCCTGGACCCCAACGCTCCCGGCGAAAGCCGTCGCGCGCTCTATGAGCGGGCGCGCACGGCGCTGATCGCGCAGCTCCGCAGCGTGCAGCCGCCGCTCTCCGAATCCGAGATCACCCGCGAACGGCTGTCGCTGGAAGAGGCCGTCCGCAAGGTCGAATCGGAGGCCGCCCAGCGCGCCCGCGAGGCCTCGCGCCCCGGTGGGGGCACTCGCCCTGGCGGCAGCGGCGATGCCTTCCGCCGGGCTAGCGCCCGCGCGGCCGAAGGCAACGCTCCCGCATCTCAGCCGGCCCCGCCGCGCGCGCGTCCGGCCCCGACGCCGCCGCGTGCCGACCGCCCGTCCTTTGGTGCTGACGATCAGGGCGACGCGCCGCGGCCGCCGCGTGCGCCGCGTTTCGACGCCCCGCGCCAGCCCGGCCCGTCCGCTCCGCCGCCGACGGCGGAGCCGCAGACGCCTCCACCGGCCGGACGCGATCGCGCGGGTGCGCGCCGCCCGCCGGACATGGGCCCGCCGCCACCGCTACCACCCGCACCGGGCGTGCGCGGCTTCCGCGACATCACGGCCGATGCCAACGATCTCGGCGGCGCCGCCGCGCAGGCGAGCCGCGCCGCGCGCCGCACCTACGCCAACGTGCCCTCGCCCTCGCCGGAGTTCGACCGGCTGGAGCCGAGCCTGGAAGACCGCACCGGCGAGTCCGAGGCGCCCTATTCCTACGACGAGTCGGTCGAGGAGGCCGAGCGCTACACGCCGCAGCCGCCGTCGCAGCGTGCGCGCATTGCAGCCGAGCGCGACGCCAAGAAGCGCGTCCGCACCGGCTCCGCCTTCCCGTTCAAGAGCGCGATCGCGGTCGGCATCGTGCTGATCCTGGTTGGGGCCGGCATCCTCTGGGGCAAGCAGCTGGTCCAGATCGTCAACGGCTTTCTCAAGCCGTCCGCGACCCAGGTGGTGGAGGCGCCGAATCCGGCCCAGCCGCAGACCAAGCCGAAGATCCCGGATCGGGTCGGCCAGCCTTCGGCGAGCGACCAGCCGGTCGCGCCGGTGGCGCAGAAGGTCGTGCTCTACGACGAGGATCCGTCCGATCCGAAGGGCAAGCAATATGTCGGCTCGGTGGTATGGCGGCTGGAGCCGATCAAGGCGTCCGGCAACCAGAAGGCCGACATCGCCGTGCGCGCCGACATCGAGATCCCCGACCGCAAGTTCAAGATGACGATGTCGTTCCGCCGTAACACCGATTCCTCGCTGCCGGCGAGCCACACCGCGGAATTGACCTTCATCCTTCCGCAGGACTTTCCGGGCGGCAGCGTCTCCAACGTGCCGGGCATCCTGATGAAGTCGAACGAGCAGGCGCGCGGTACGCCGCTCGCCGGCCTCGCCGTCAAGGTCACCGATGGCTTCTTCCTGGTCGGCCTTTCCAATGTCGACGCCGACCGCGCCCGCAACGTCCAGCTCCTGAAGGAGCGCTCCTGGTTCGACGTGCCGCTGGTCTACGCCAATCAGCGCCGCGCCATCATCGCGATCGAGAAGGGCGCCCCCGGCGAGCGCGTCTTCAACGACGCGTTCGCGCAGTGGGGCGATTGAGCTCTTCACCTCTCCCCAGCAGGGAGATCTCGGATTGCAGCAATCCGGGTGAGGGGCCGCGCCATTTTGTGAGACTGCAACCACTCACCCGGATCGCATCTGCGATGCGCTCCGACCTCTCCCTACGGGAGGTGAAGCGAGCTCTCTCGCGGTCAGCGGTGCAATCGAAATTGAACGGCCTTACTGCGCGGCGGCTTCCCGCTTGCGCGATGCGGCGTGCTCGCGGTCCATTACGGCGCGGCAGCCGGGACTGACATGTGCCTTGTTCCGCACCATGCAGGCCCTGATCCGGGGGATGTCGGGAATTTCACTGGAGCACAGCCGCATCGCATCGCCCGAGCACATCTGCTGCGCTTCGGACGAGAAGGCGAGACCAGGTGATGTCTGGAATGCGATGGCGGTGGCGGCGACGGCGAAGAGAGTTGCGATCGTCTGATAGCGTGTCATGCGGAATGGGTCCCCGAGTTCGTGGGCTTGAGCCACTTGATTTTGGGGCGCCGCACGCGGCTTGATCTGCCGCATGTCACAGCCTTCACGTCGGGAACTTTGGTCCCGCATGTGGTCGCTCGATTACTTGATGTTCGAATCGAAAGTGCTGCGCCGCCCGAGCGAAGTATGCGCCATTGTCACGGAGCTGCAATGGTCTGCGTGAAGGAATTTGCAATTGTTGCGCGCGAGTCACGCAAAGCCGGCGCGCGCGGTCAGATCAACCGATCAGGGCGAGGGCTCGCTTGCGCCGCATCGCTCGTGCCGAGTGATGCGGCGTGTTCTTCGACCGCGCTGACGCCCTTGGCCGTGAGTTCGAACAGATCGCCGTCCTTCATCACATAACCATCGGCGATCAGTTCGCCGATCTTGCCGTGGCGATCGTCGGCGAAGGCAACGGACTGGCTGATGTCCCGCAGGATCGAGAGTTGTTCATCGCGCAGCATGGCTTCACACTCCGTTCGCGGGTTCCGGTCCTCACATTCCGTGACTCTGAAACACCTTGCTGCAAGACTTCGACAGCTTGGCCCGGTTGGCTTGCAGGCAACTCTGAACCGCACCGTCATTGCCGAGGTCCTTGCGGCACAGGCGCGATGCATCCCGCGAGCAGGCCTTCTGCTCCTGCGGCGTGCCCATGTGGCCTTGGGCGAGAGCAGGTGCGTTCGACAGACCCGTCAGGGCTGCCAGCGCGAATGTCGCCAGAACAAGTCTACGGGGCATCGGGGCTCCAATCTGACAGGGACAATTCAGGTCCTGCATGAACTCGTCGCTTTGCCACTTGTTCCCTTCAGGCGCAGCCTGCGCCCCGCTATTCAAGGTTCCCGCCGGCGCTGCTATAAGGCTGTCGAAGTTAAGAGGGTGCTCGATGAAACGCTATCTGGTGTTTGCGCTGGTCGGTCCGTTCGTCGGCGGGTTCCTGCTGCTGCTCACGACGACCTATCAGTCCGGCTATTGGACCCAGACCAGCCTCGGCGAGGTCGGCAAGCTGTTCGCAGTCTTCTTCAAGACCCTGCAATACAGCTATCTGTTCGGCTTCCTGCCCTCGCTGATGATCGGCGCGGTCGACGACATCCTAATCCACATCAGACGGATCGGCCCGGTCCTGCGGATGCTGCTGGTCGGTCTGTTCGCCTTCGTCCTGGCCTCGATGACCTACAGCTCGCGCGGGCCGGATTCGGGCGCCGTGCAGTTCATCCTGTACGGCCTCGTCGGGTTCGTACCGGCAGTGATTTCATCCTGGTTCGTGCATAGATATGTCGAGGAGCCGCAGGCAGTGACCGCACCAACCTGAGTGCGCGACCTTCGGGCGCGGCCCAGCAACCTCCGCCGCCGCGGCGCGTTCTTTGGAAGCCATGTCCATGTCCGACGACGACATCCTTGCTCCGCGCCGATCCCGTTCGGGAAGCGGCTCGCATGCGACCTTTGCGGCTAAGCAAGCGCGCGGGCCGATCATCGACCAGGAGGGTCACGAGATCCGCCCTGAGACGCTGGAGCAGGGATTTCGCGAGTTTCGCTTCGAATTCGGGCAAGGCAATCCGTTCGGCAATCTGACGCGCGAGCAGCGGATCGCGCGGCTCGAGGCGATCGCAAAGTTGCTCGACGTTGCCTTCATCCTGCCCGGCACCAATATCCGCTACGGTATCGACGGGCTGATCGGGCTGATCCCGGTCGTCGGCGACATCATCACCACCGCGATCTCGTTGTGGCTGGTGCGCGAGGCGAGGGCGTTGGGCGCGCCCTGGTACATCACGGCGCGCATGCTCGGCAATGTCGCGGTTGACGGCGTGTTCGGCCTGGTCCCGTTCGCGGGCGACGCCTTCGACGTCATGTTCCGCGCCAACATGCGCAACGTGCGGCTGCTCCGCCGCTGGCTGGAGAAGCAGCCGCGGATTTAAGCGTCGCGCGCATTCTTCGCCCATCCCCGCAAGCGGGGCGGGGGGAAACGCAAAAAGCGCGACGGCCCTTCGGCCATCGCGCTTTCAGCGCACATTACTTTCAGCGCACATTACATGGCTTTACGAAAGCTTACGCCGCGTCACATGGCTTTACGAAAGCTTACGCCGCGTCGGCATCGGTCTCCGCCGGCTTGCGACGGCGGGGCAACGGGAAGGCCTCACTCTCATAGAGCGAGCGGATGCCGTTCTGGTCGAAGCGCGCTTCCTCGACCTGGAGATAGGCGCCGTTCAGCGAATCCGTCGGCAACTGCTCCATCGCGAACTGCACGGCTTCGGCCGCGGTGCCGAACCGGCGATAGGTGAAGCCCGCGCGCTTCTTCTTGCGGATCGCGGCGGGGAAGAGTTCGGCGGAGGTGTTGAAGTTGAACGGACGCAGTGGACGCATGGTCAAAGACCTCGTGATCTTCTCTGGGGCTTTAAGCGCGTGGGGTTGGGGAGGGCAGAGGCCGCAATCGAGCGGGCCCGCCGCACATGGCATTTTCGTCCACTAATATAGGCCGATTTGACAAAAATGCGACCCCCGCGATGCGAGATGATGAATCCGCGCATGGCAGCCCCGCGCGCGCGATAAATCAAACAATTTCAAAGCGTTGCATGATTTACAACTTGCCGAGAAGCAACAGCACGACCAGCACCACGAGCACGACGCCGCCGATCCCCATGCCGGAATGGCCGAGGCCATAGCCATAACCGCCGATCCGGCCGGAGAGCCCGCCCAGCAGGTAGATGATCACCAGGATGATCAGGATGGTCCCGAGTGACATGGCATTCTCCCCTGACAGGCGCCAAATGCGATGGCCGCACCGCCACGAAAGAAAAGCCCATTGCGTTCGCCGGGTTCCGTAACGGAACCGGTGATGCCCCGAGTTTATTTCGGCTCGAGCTTCAGCGCGGCGGAGTTGATGCAGTAACGCAGGCCGGTTGGCCCAGGGCCGTCGGGGAAGACATGGCCGAGATGGCCGCTGCACTTGGCGCACAGCACCTCGGTGCGGATCATGCCGTGGCTGGTGTCGCGCTCCTCGTCGATATGGCTCTCGACGGCGGGCTGGGTGAAGCTCGGCCAGCCGCAGCCGGAATCGAACTTGGCATCCGAAGAGAACAGCTCGTTGCCGCAGCCGGCGCAGACATAGGTGCCGGCGCGCTCGTCGTGCTCATATTCGCCGGAGAAGGGACGTTCAGTCGCCTTCTCGCGCAGCACCGCGTACTGCATCGGCGTCAGCTCGCGCCGCCACTGCTCTTCGCTCTTGATGAGCTTGTCGTCAGTTGTTTTCGTCTTGGGATCGGGCATGGGTCTCCCGTTTCTCGCGTCATGTCGTGATCAGTTGGTGGCCTTGCTGGCATTCACCAGCGTCGGCTTTTCAATGTAATTATCCGCGAACAGTTTTTTCAGGTTCTCGACCTTGGGGATGTCGTTATAGGCGATGTAAGGCTGGTTCGGGTGCAGCGTCAGATAATCCTGGTGATAGGCCTCGGCCGGATAGAACGCCTCCAGCGCGCCGACCTTGGTTACGATCGGCTTGTTGAAGACCCGGGCCGCGTTGAGCTGGGCGATATAGGCCTCCGCCACCTTCTTCTGCTCGTCGGAGGTGGTGAAGATCGCCGAGCGGTATTGCGGGCCCACGTCAGGGCCCTGCCGGTTGAGCTGGGTCGGATCGTGCACCACCGAGAAGTAGATCTGGAGAATCTTTCCGTACGTAATCTTCTTCGGGTCGTACTTGATCTCGACGGACTCGGCGTGACCGGTGCGGCCGCTCGAGACGGTCTGGTAGTCGGCAGTCGCCTTGGTGCCGCCGGCATAGCCGGAGACGGCGTTGACGACGCCCGCGGTGTGCTGGAAGACGCCCTGAACGCCCCAGAAGCAGCCGCCGGCGACGACGGCGGTCTGGATTCCGCTCGCGGGCGCTGCATCCATAGCGGGAGCGGGGATCACGACCGCATCCTCCGCGGCCATCGACGGCACGGTGAACGAAAACGCCAATGCGGCGGTCGCGGCAAACAGGGACAGGGTACGGAAAGGAATTCGGCTCATGGCGCATCCTCGTTCGAAGGCGTTAGTGTAGGGCGATTGGCGTCAAGCGAACAGCCCGCTTGGCGGCAGTTCGTTACCCGAGATACGGGCCGGCCGGGCCATTATTACTTAATGCCGGACACGAGTCCGTGAAGTGAGCAACTCGTCATTCCGGGCGGCTCGAGATTCTCAGCTGCGCAAGTGCACGCCATAGTTCGAGCTGCTCGGAATGGCCAGTGTCACGACGCTTCGGCCCCGAACCTTAAACGACGATGGAGAGCCGCTTCGCCGCGCGCGTGATCCCCGTATATAGCCAACGCGCCCTGGAGTCCTGGAACGCAAAGCTCTCGTCGAACAGCACGACGTCGTCCCATTGCGAGCCTTGCGACTTGTGCACCGTGAGCACGTAGCCGTAGTCGAACTCGTCATAGGGCTTGCGCTGCTCCCAGGCGATCTGCTCGACGCCGCCCTCGAAGCAGTCGGCGCGCACCGAGACCTTCGTCACCTTGTGGCCGAAATCCTCGTCCGGCGACAGCCGCATGCTGAGAATGCGCGATTTCGAGCGCGACGTGTTGCGCGACTTCACGCGCCACAGGCCGCCGTTGAACAGGCCCTTCTTGCGGTTGTTGCGCAGGCACACCAGCTTGTCGCCGGCGACCGGAAAGGCGTCCTCGATGTTCTGGCGCTGGCGCACCCGCATGTTGTAGGCGCGTCGGGTGTTGTTGCGGCCGACCAGCACCTGGTCGGCGCCCATGACCCGGTCGGGATCGAGCTCCTTGCGCGACACCACCTCGCTCTCGCCGTAACGGCCGATGTCGAGCTCGCGGCCTTCGCGCACATCCATCGACATCCGCACGATCGGATCGTCCTGGGCCTGGCGATGTACCTCGGTCAGCATCGCGTCGGGCTCCGAATTGGTGAAGAAGCCGCCGCCCTGGATCGGAGGAAGCTGCGCGGGATCGCCCAGCACCAGCAGCGGGCAATCGAACGACATTAGGTCCCGCCCCAATTCGGCGTCGACCATCGAGCATTCGTCGATCACGATCAGCTTGGCTTTTGAGGCCGGCGCGTCGTCCCACAGCTCGAAGCTCGGCTGCTCCTCGCCGGATTCGCGGGCGCGATAGATCAGGGAGTGAATGGTGGAGGCATCGTCGCAACCCTTGTTGCGCATCACCAGCGCCGCCTTGCCGGTGAAAGCGGCAAACTTCACCTCACCGTCGACGCCCTCGGCGATGTGCCGCGCCAGCGTGGTCTTGCCGGTGCCGGCAAAGCCGAACAGGCGGAACACCGGCGGCGTGCCGCCGCGGCCGGGTTTTGCTTTCAGCCAATCGCCAACGGCCTTGAGCGCGGCGTCTTGATGCGGGGTGAATGTCGGCATGGCTTTCCAGGAAGAGCGGGCGCCACACTTAAATGAGTCGCCACTGGCAAACTAACCGTTCGTTCGCTGCAATCAAGTCATTCTCCCGCACGGCGGAATTGCTGCTCCGTAGACAGCGTTGCCTCACGCACTAAGATGAGGCCAACAAGAACAATGTGGGAGAGCGACGCCATGAAGTTCGGCATCTTCTACGAGCTGCAATTGCCGCGGCCCTGGGTGGCCGGTGACGAGCTCAGGCTCTACCAGAACGCGCTCTCGCAGATGGAGCTCGCCGACAGGCTCGGCTACGACCATGCCTGGGTGGTCGAGCATCACTTCCTCGAGGAATATTCGCACTCGCCCTCGCCGGAATCCTTCCTGGCCGCTGCAAGCCAACGCACGCAGAAGATCAGGCTCGGCCATGGCATCCTTCAGCTCACCACCAACCACCCGGCACGCGTCGCCGAGCGCGTCGCGGTGCTCGACCTGCTCAGCAACGGCCGCTGCGAATTCGGCATGGGCGAGAGCGCGTCGATCACCGAGCTCGAGCCGTTCGGGCGCGACATGGAAAGCAAGAAGGAGGTGTTCGACGAGGCCGTGGCCGCGATCTTCCCGATGTTCAAAGACGGCGGCAGCGAGCATCACGGCAAGTACTTCGACATCCCCTTGCGCAACGTCGTCCCGAAGCCGGTGCAGAAGCCGCATCCGCCGCTGTGGATGGCATGCTCGCAACTGCCGACCATCGAGCGCGCCGGCCGCCACGGCTTCGGCGCGCTCGGCTTTCAGTTCGTCAGCGCCGATGCCGCCCACGCCTGGGTGCACGCCTACTACAATGCGATGACCAAGCGGCTCACCAAGCTTGCCGATTACGAGATCAACCCGAACATGGCGCTGGTCTCGTTCTTCATGTGCGCCAAGACCGACGAGGAGGCGCGTGCCCGCGCCGACGGCGCCACCTTCTTCCAGTTCGCGCTGCGCTTCTACGGCGCCGCGCAGAACCGCCAGCGGCCCGCGCCCGGCACGGTCAACATGTGGGACGAGTACAACAAGTGGAAGCGCGACAATCCGCAAGCCCAGGAGGCGGCGTTGCGCGGCGGCCTGATCGGCTCGCCCGAGACCATCCGCAGGAAGCTGAAGCGATTCCAGTCTTCGCATATCGATCAGGTCATCCTGCTCAATCAGGCCGGCAAGAACAGCCACGAGCACATCTGCGAATCGCTCGAGCTGTTCGGCCGCGAGGTGATGCCGGAGTTCCAGAACGATCCGGCGCAGGCGGCCTGGAAGCAGGGCGTCATGAGCGGCGAGATCAAGCTGGAGGAAATCGACACGCAGGCCTTCACCGACCGCTACGGCAAGCTCGCGATCAACGTCGCCCCGGTGAGGGCCGCGGCGGGCTAGGCTGTAAGTCATGCTGCTGACGCAATCTCTGTCTTAGTCGGCGACAACCTAAAACACTGCGTGGGAACCGCTCTGGTTCCCCACGACGGTTCCATAGCCAAGGGGTTGGCACGAATCCGCAAAACATCGGCGCAAGCTTTATGAACGCTTCCGCGTTTGCTTGCTCTGTTTGCGGTGCCGGGAACCGGCGATCGAAAAAATCATAGGAGTTATGATGCTGTTCCGCTCGAGCGCCGCACTTTGCGGCGCCCTGGTTGCGCTTGCCGTTTCTGTTACCGTTGCTCGTGGTGAAACGCGGGGAGTTCACTCAAGCACCGTCGTCGATGCTAGCTCCGAGAATGCGCTCGTCGGCGCTGCCTCCATGTACAATCCCTTTAAGCCCGGCAAGGAGGAGGGCGGTCCGCGCACAGCCTCCGGCGAGCGTTATGATCCCTCTGCCTGGACGGCTGCCATCAAGACGAGTTTGCGTCGGAGATTTGGCGGGGTCCCATTTGGCGTGAGGCCAAAGTTTGCCCTCGTCGAGGCCGTCGGCAAGAAGATCATCGTCAAGATAAATGACGTCGGACCACTCAGGCCCGGCCGCATCATTGACTTCAACGAGCGGACGATGCGCCATTTCGATCCAAGCCTGGAGCTCGGAGTCATTAAGGACGTAAAAGTTAGTCCGCTTTCAGGGGACAATTGGACACTGGGACCGGTGGGCTGAGAATCCAAGTTGGAAGAGGCAGTGCACGTCCCGGGACGGCGGGGCCGCCTTGACGGTCTAAAGTCTACGCATATCGACCAGATCACCCTGCTCAAGCAGGCCGGCAAGATGAGCCACGAGCACATCTGCCAATCGCTCGAGCTGTTCGGCCGCGAGGTGATGCCGGAGCTCCAGAACGTCCGGCGCAGGCGGCGTGGAAACAGGCCGCAAGGAACGGCGAGATCAAGCTGGAGGAAGTCGATACGCAGGTCCTTCACCGGCCGCTGCGGCAAGCTCGCGATCAACGTCGCGGCGGGGAAGGCGGCGGCGGGTTAGCGGGCCTGTGCAGCTGAACCGGTATGCGGTGATCAGTGCACAAGCGCGGCGTTTTGACCCGGAGCAGACCTCGCAGCCCGTTTCGTATCCAATCATGGCTAGATGGCGATCATTGCAACTTTGTCCCCTTTGGGTTGTTGCGGAAATGGCGATGCCCACTGCGGCGCCTGACGCAATCGGCCCGTCAGACGGCCGCGATCAGCTTCGCGAGCCAACGCGCTGCCTCTAGCGGCGAGCTCGGTTGGCGCACGTCATCCTTGTTTAGCAATTCGAGCGTCGGCCGATATCGGCGCGCGTGGCGCGTGCTGTCGATCGAGAGCAAAGCGGCACGCACGAGCGCCTAGCCCTAACGCAATGCGCGTCTCCGACGGTCAACGTCGCTCCTTATCGCGCTGGTCTCCCCGCTCTCGTCGTCACCAGCAAGCGCCAGGCAGCGCGAGGAACGATTCAACAAAGCGTGAGTTCGACCCTAAATCCAAGAAATAAAGCAAGAGGGTAAAGGCGATGACACGATCTGTGGAGGAGTTGAGACGCGAGTCCGAGCGCAACCGTGCAGAACTGGCGGCTACGGTAGGGCGACTAAAGGAGCAGATATCGGACACCGCCGACGACATTCGCCACAAGGTCTCGCCGCAGCACATCAAATCCGAAGTCACCGAATACGTCAGCCACAAGACCCAGAGTTGGGTCGAAGGGCTCAAGCAACAGATTATGGACAATCCGATGCGCGCAGTGGCCGCGGGCGCCGCAGTGGGAGTTCCGTTGCTGCGGTTGGCGCGAGGTGTGCCGTTGCCACTTCTGATGATCGGCGCCGGGCTTGCCCTGACTTCGAAGACAGTGCGGGATCGCGCTGCAGACGCCGCCGGTCCGGTCATGGATAATGCGGGGCGAATGCTAGAGGAGGTGACGGAGGGCGCCCGGGCCATGCAGGGCGATGCCAAGGAGACGCTATCCTCCGCTCAAAGCCGAGCCGCCGAGATGGCTGGTGACGCGCAGGACAAGGCCGCTGGAATTGCCGCTGATCTGCGGGCGGGCGCGGCTCGGGCCGCCAGTTTCGCGGGTGAAAAGCTCAAGAGCGGCATGGATGCAACCAAGGATGCCGCTGCCAGCGCGCCTGACCAGGCCCGTCAGACCATTGGCGACAATGCCGCCCTCATCGGAGGCTTGGGGATCGCGGTCGGCGCCATCATTGCTGCGGCTCTTCCCGAGACCAGGGCTGAAGCCAAGGTCATGGGGAGAGCAAGCGACGGAGTGAAGCAGGCCGCGGCGGCTGCGGCGCAATCCGGATTCGAGGCAGCGAAAGACGCGACCACATCGGCAGCCGATGTTGCGGCGCAAAAGGTCGGCGAGGCTGATCTCGGCGCCCACGCCAGCCGTATGACGCAGAACATGGCGGACACATTGAAAGAGGCTGCCGGCGACGTGGTCAAAGCTGCCTTTAGTCCCTCTCAAACCAACACTTGAAGGAAAACCATCATGAGCGATTTGGACCCGCACAACGTAACGCAGTTCGCAAAGGACCAGGACAAAGGCACCGCGAAGGATCTGAAAGGACAGATCGGCGATGCCGGAGCGGAGATGAAGCAGCGCGCCGGTGATGCTCTCCAGGCATCGGCTGATCTTGCGCGTGACAAATTCAGTGAGGCCGCGGATGCAGCAAAGGGGGTCGCGGAGGGAACCGTGGACCAGATCCAGAGCCAGGCCCGTGAGCAGCAGCGGTCCGGCGCCGATTTCATCGAGCGCCTGGCGGGCAATATCCGCGAAGCCGGCCGAGCTTTCGAGACCGACGTACCGTTCGCGGCACGTGGCATCGATTCCGCTGCCGACTATGTCGAGGACGCCGCCCAGAAGATCCGGGAAGGGAGCTTCCGGGATCTCGTCGAAGGCGCAACCGACTTCGCCAAACGTCAGCCTGCGGCCTTCCTCGGAATATCGGTGCTGGCAGGCTTTGCGGCCGTCCGCTTCCTGAAGGCATCGGGCGGACACTCGTCATCCCCAGGGCAGCGCGACACGACGAACAGATCGTCGCCGGGAAGCGGTCAGAAGCCGGGCGGGACCTCGTTTTCGGCGGGAGAACAGACCTGGTCTCAGGGGTCCGTGCGGCGTGGCCCTAATCCCCAACAAACCTCATCCACGCAGGGCAACACAGTACCATGAGCATCGAGCGCGATATCAAAACCAGTCAAAGCGAGTTCAGGGCGATCTCGACCCTGCTCGGCGATGCCATGTCGCAGTTCGCCAAGCTCTTCCAGAACGAGATAGAGCTGGCAAAGGCGGAGGTTGGCGAAAAGCTTCAAAAGATCGGCAGCGCGCTAGGCTTGATCGTAGGCGGTGCCGTTCTGGTGATCCCGGCGATCGTCATGGCACTGTTCGCCCTGTCCGCCGCATTGATCTCCGCGGGATGGTCGGAGCCGGTCTCTTATCTGACGTCGGCAATTATCGCGGCGGCCATCGCCGCCGTGCTGGTCGCCGTTGGCATCAACCGGCTTGATGCGCGTCATCTGGCCCCCAGGGAAACGATCGGCCAGCTCGAAAAGGATAAGGACACTGTGAAGGGAATGGTGCGATGAGCAGCACAAAAACCAGCTTTATGGACAATTTGGTGGCCGCTGCCCGGGAAAACCCGCTTGCCGCCGCGCTGATCGGAGGTGGAGCGCTCTGGCTGTTGGCCGGCGACCGGCAGCTTAAGACTGCGGCGCGTTCGGCTGCGGATGCCGTCGCGCCTGTCGTCGACCTTGGGACGAGCGGTCTCAGGTCGGCGGCATCCGCGATCAAGCAGACCGAGGCTCCCCCAACCGCACCTGAAATGGACAACGATCGGTCGACGGGCGTCGGAGAAACCTTGGGAGGCGCGACCGCTGCCGCTTCCGATGCGGTCTCGGGAGCGGCCGACAACGTCCGAGATCGTTTCGACGAGGGCGTCGCTTTCGCGCAGGAGAAATTCAGCAGGCTCGGCAATGCGTTTCCGGACAGGGAGGCCATAAACAACGCGAAGTCATCACTCGCCAATATGCTCGAACGGCAGCCGCTCGTGCTTGGGCTCGTGGGCATCGCGATCGGTGCGGCGGTTGCGGGCGCGTTTCGCGCCTCCGAGATCGAGAACAAGTATATCGGCGAGGTCAGCGACGATGTGAAAGCCGACCTGAACCGGCGCGCCGGCGCGGTGTCGCAGGCCATGCGTGAGGCCTCGGACACGGTTGTCGCAGAAATCAGCGACACCAGCGCCGAAGTTGTGGACCGAGTTAAGCAGGCCGGCACGGACGCTGCGGCAGCTGCCCGTGCCGAGGTGAAGTCTCTTTGATGAGACCAGAAAGGGGGCGCGCTGGCCGTCAACGGCGCGCGCCCTTTGCTCAAGCTTGATCAGGCAGGATGCTTCGCACGCAGGTCGCTGCGAGAAAAGCCCGGCCTTTTGTTCTTCAAATCGTGCGCCGTTGTCGTCCGGCGATGAGGCCATACACAAAGAGCACGATGATGGCCCCGACCACGGCGCCGATGAGTCCGGCACCCTCTCCAGGACGGTACCAGCCAAGGGCTTGGCCGAGGTAGGTGGCTACGAAGGCGCCAACGATCCCGAGGATGGTCGTAAGGATGAACCCGGAGGGTTCGTTGTCACCTGGCATGATGAACTTTGCGATCACCCCCGCGATAAAGCCGATAATGATGGTCCAAATAATGCTCATTCTCCACTCCTCCTGAACAAACAACGACGATGGCAGTGCGAAGGCTATGAGGTGGGTAAACGCCCCTCAGGCGTGTACTTGTCGATTGCCTGGGGAAGCTCGCGCGATAACCTTGCGAGGATCTCCTCGTGAGACAGCCCGGTTTCCCGCTCCAGCTTGTCCAGCACGTCGGGGCCGATTGCTTCCCGCAACTGCGAGGGCGAGATGTCCTTGTTGGGACCTGAACTGACCCAAGACCGAGCCGCGTCCCCGTGGCCGTTTTGGTCGAATTTCTCCAGCAGCTCGCCAATTCCGCCCTGCAGTAATCCTCCGACACCCGCCCCGCTCAGCATGCCCGTGAGATTGCCGAGCAGGCCGCCCAGCGGCTGGCGGGTGTTGGCGGGTTCAAGCGAGCCAGATCCCGGTCCTCTGAGCAACTCCGCCAGCTTGTCGCGGTTCTGATACCCGGCGATGGCTAGCAGTCCGAGCAGTGCGGTCATGGACGGCATTCCGCGGCTCATCTTGTAACTCCGTGATAAGGTTAGACAGCTCGAACTCGGCCAGTCCGGTTCTGTTCCTAGGCGTGCATTCGCAGCTCGCCGGAGCCGGTGCAGGCGAAACAGAAGCGGGCGTGATGAGCGGCCAATCGAGCTGGCGCCGCGTCAGTTCAATCCCAATATGGAATAGCCGGGCGGGCGATCATCAGCCAAAAGATAGCCAGCACGGCTGCGAACGCCGGAAATCCAAAGGCGAACCACCACCGGAAGAGACGGTCATACTCGGCAGGCAGCTTGGCGTCGGTCTCGACCGCACGCACGGCGAGATCGCGCATTCGCATCTGCATCCACACCACCGGCAGCCAGAAAGCGCCGGTCACCACATAGAGTGCGATGGACGCCGCAATCCACCCCTCGCGAAGAGAATACCCGCTCGACCAAGCGAGCCATGTGCCGGTGATCGGCTGCAGGACCACGGCGCTCGCCGTGAACAGGAAGTCGGCCAGCACGACCGTCCGCGCCACCCCCGCGATCTCGCGCAGGTCGCCGCGCAGATGCGCCACCAACATGAAGAAAGCGATGCCGGCACCCGTGCCGAGCAGGACCGCAGCACCGATGATGTGCACCATCTTGACCAGAAAATAGAGCATCAGCGATCCTCTCGGATCGCCATGGCGACCAGATTGAGCATCAGCACCGGCCAGATCTTCAGCATCGGTCCGAGCGGATCGGCCCACAGCCGCGGCACCAGCGCCGTACCGATCATGACATAGGTCAGCGAGATGATCAGTGCTGCCCGGAGCCCGTAAAGGCTAGCCGGCCGCCACAGAATGGCGAGACCGATGACGATGTCGGCGAGGGCTCCCGCAATGACGGTGAGGGCAGCGAACCTTTCTCCCAATCCGCCTTCCCGGACGTACGACATGCCGATCTCCCAGCCCGGTCCCAGGGAGATGATGCCGGTGACGATCCAGAACAGACCGAAAACGCCGAATATCAGCGGCTTCAGCGCATACAGCCGCGCAAACCAACGCTCCTGCACCGAGGCGGGCTCGCTTGCGAGCGCGGCTGCAAGGTCACGCGGCACGATGCCCGTGGCCTGACGCCAGGGCTCGGGATCGCCGGTCGCGCCGCGCCGCATCTCGGCCTGCGCCGTCGAGTTGACGGGCGTTGCCCAGCCCAGCATCTGGGCAACGTCCCCGGCGCGGTAAGCTGCCGAAGCCGCCCAGGAAGGCAGGTGCAGCCGGTAAGCCGGCCTCCAGCGCAGCCACGAGCGAAACAGCGCGACCGCGTCGCTGAAGGCCATCCGCTGCGGACCGGCCAGATCGAGTGCGAGACGAGAAGGCGCGCCGGGTTGCAGGAAGAACAGGACCGTGTCGACGACGTCGTCGAGATGCACAGGTTGAATAGCTGCCGTATCGGGCATGATCGGTAGGACCGGCAGGGAGGCCAGTCCTCGCAACAATGCGCTGCCACCATAGGCGGGCCGCCCTACAACGACTGAAGGCCGCAGCACGACCCAATCGAGGTCCCGCGCCATCAAGGCGGCTTCGCCGTCGCGTTTGGTGCGCGAAAAATCGGTCCGGGCATCGCGATTGCTGCCGATCGCCGAGAAGAGGATGACACGGCGGACGCCGGCGCTTTCACACGCAGCATAAAGTGCCGCGCTGCCGGCGACATGAACGCCTTGCATGTCCTGCCCCTGCAGGGCACCCGCCGCATTGATGACGGCATCGACGCCCGCAAGAATGCCCTTCCACTTCGAAGCGTCGGTGGTCCGGGCAACATCGAGGGTGATGTGGTGCGCATTGGGTGCCGCCGGATGACGCGACACCAATACGCATTCATGCCCGTCGGCGGAGAGCCTGGCGTGGATTGCCGATCCAATAAGCCCCGTCCCCCCAACGAGCAGGATGCGCATCGACTGGTCCCTCAATTGGTCGCCCCGGGGAACGCAAACCGCTGATCAATTCTGAAGGCGCAGACGAATAAAGCAGGGCTGATGTAATGGTTCCTCGCGGCGGAACAGGTGAGTTTGGTGCAGACAGCGCCTTGTCGCGACCGCCCTTGCCGCAGATGTTGCGTCGCCATCGATATGAGAGGGTCGCCGCGCCGACGCTAGATTACCGGACGCGGCGGCGGCGCAGGACCTGTACGGAGAAGCGGGAAGGTGGCGATTCTCGAGCTGAAATAAAAATGTGCATCGCCGGAATTGCGTTTCTTGACCCAAGCCTCCGTATGACCTGGGGCGCCGCCGAGCACCTGATCGTCTCGAGTCTCAGTCCTGCAACAAGCGAACTCCTGGAATGGCCATGGCAAAACATCGGATCTACACAACGAGCTTCGCAAGCGTTTACCCACTTTACGTCGCGAAAGCAGAGAAGAAAGGACGCAGCAAAGCCGAGATCGATCAGATCATCTCCTGGCTGACGGGCTATGGTCAGAAGGAGCTGGAAGCTGAACTGGAAAAACAGACGGACTTCGAGACCTTCTTTGCAAAGGCCCCCAAGATCAATCCTTCCCGATCCCTGATCAAAGGCGTGATTTGCGGCGTCCGAGTGGAGGATATCAAAGAACCAACGATGCGAGAGATCCGGTATCTCGATAAGCTGGTCGATGAGCTGGCCCGGGGAAAAACGATGGACAAGATTTTGCGAAAGGAGTGATTCTCGAGCGCCTGATTGAGCTCTTTGCGAACCCATCGGCCCAACGGGCGGATACCGCTCCATCTGATCGCGAGGATGAGGCAGCAGCTGCTGGTGCAATACCGGCCGTGTTCCGCTCTCCAACTTCCGGCGAAATCCCGTTCCTGCTATCCTCCAACAAAAGAACATCTTGCGGAGGAAAACGATGCGGTCTCAGCCGGTGCCCGCATATCCAGCGGCTGGCGATACAACGTCGGCGGTGCTCGCCATCGGACGCCCCGATTTCCCAAATGTCCTGATCGATACGCTGCGGCGGCAGGCCGATGTCGGCCATTGCATGGTGTTTGCGCTGACCCGTGCCGGCGCTGCGCGCTGCCTGCTCGATGCCGGCAACATCCCGATCGGCGGCGATCTCGGCGCGGCCTATGCCGGACAGTTCCACGAATCCGATCCCAACCGCGATGCGCTGTTCGAGCGCGAGGGCGGCGCGCCGATCATGCTGCCTGCGTTCGCGCCGCGCATGTATGGCGCGCGCTACCGGAAAATCTTCTTCCAGGATTCGGGCATCGTCGACAAATGCGCGACTGCGATCTGGACTGGCGACACCTGCTTCTACGTCAACTTCTACCGCATCGCCGCGCAAGGTCGCTTCAGCGCCCTGCAGCGAGAGCGCCTTGAGGCGATCGCGCCGGCGATCGCCGCGAGCGTTGCCCGCCATTTTCAGCACACTGCAACGCCAGACCGGACGCTCGCCGGGTTGTTCGCGAGCTGCGCGCCGCTTGCCGCCCTCACGCCGCGCGAGCAGGAGGTCTGCCGGCGCATCCTCGCCGGCTTCAGCTCCGAGGCGATCTCGAAAGACCTCGGCGTCAGCCTGCATTCGACCCTGACCTATCGCAAGCGTGCCTATGAGCGGCTCGGCATCTCCTCGCAGAGCGAGCTGTTTGCGATCGTCCTGCGCCTGCTAGCGTGCAGTCTGAACTAAGGCGCGGACTCGGGGTCCGCGATATCCACTTGCGAGGTAAAGCGGATACGCGGTCCCGCCTCCGGGACCGTCGCCTCGCGACCCGCAGCCGACAACACTCCTCCGGCCTCCGGCGAGCCGCATTGAACTCTCCAGCTCCGCTCGCCATGTGTGGGAGACAGCTTGGAGCAAACAATGAAGCAGCTTTTCACCTGTGTGGCGACCGTGGGCTGCCTGGTCACCTTCCACTCCGTCGCGCAAGCCCGCTCTGCATTCGACGGATCCTGGGACCTCATTTTCGTGACGCAAAGAGGACCTTGCGATGCGACCTATAATTTCACCGTCAACATCACCGACGGAATAGTTACACATCCGAATCTAGTCAGGTTCAGAGGCCACGTGGCGCGTTCCGGCGCGGTTCGGGCCTCGGTGACAGTTCAGGACAAATTCGCCTCCGGCTCAGGTAGACTCTCGAGCAATGTTGGCCGCGGGACGTGGAGCGGCCATTCAGGAAACGCGCGCTGTTCAGGCTACTGGACCGCACAGCGCAATTGGGCGCGCTGAGCCAATGTCGGAGTGGCCCGCAGGGAGCAGAGAACGCTCGCTGATTGCCTATGGCCCGAGTAGAATCAATCGACGGTATGGTTGACAGTTTGCGAGGCTCCCTGCGAAGCCAACGTGCGCGGACGTACCTGTGGAATAGAGGACTGACTCGCTCTCGCTATCAGTCTCAAGACGGCCAAAGCACTTGGTGCGATCATTCGGCCACCGCCGGACAGCCGCACGAAGTTATCGGCTGAGATCTGGTGTTGGCCCGAATGCGAATTCCGGACGCAACGTTCAAGGGTCCGCTCATCAGGGAAAACCGGAAATGACAAGCCATTCGCGTGACCTGCGCTGTTGACCCGAAGCGGGCGTAATCAGAGCAATGGCTTCTTCATCAGAAAAGTCGATCCGTCCGGACGTTCTTCGAAGTGAACAAGTTCGTATCCGAGCTTTGTATAGAACGGTTTTGCCGTAATCGAGGACGATAACCAGAGCTCAGACAAGCCCTTGCCGACAGCATGTCTCTCCAGATACTCGACTGAGCGTCTTCCGATGCCTCCACCTTGGTGTTCCGGAGCGACGAACAAAGAGTGCAGCTTTCCCTGGCCAAGGCTGACCGTCCCGACAACGACGCAATCACTCGCGGCTACGAATACGTCCCGCTGCTCCATTTTTTCGATGACCCTGTCGAGCGCGAAATTCGCACAAATCAATTCAATGATCGCCTGATTGTAGTCGCGCGAATTCGATACGCGCACCGCATCTTGAATGAGCGTGCTCAGTGCACTTGCATCGGCCGTCGAGGCCTTTCGTATCTCGTGATGGATCATCAATATCAGTCACACTATGCAGCCTCCAGAGCCTCTACCTCAGCGCGCAAAGAACAGATGTCGCAAGTTCCTTTCGCAAGCAGAACAGCGTCTCATGTTGGCCCGTAGCTGCCTCGCCCAACCATCCAACGACCGTCTGCTTTCAGGTGGAGAGCGGATTAGGGCCGTGAAGTCTCTTCGCTTCAGCATGTGACCCCAAACCCGAAGTCGGCCCCTGGGGGGTGGTGCGCTTGCGGAGGCGAAGATCGGTAACCTCGAGATAAACGATCTCTGAACTGCCCGTTCGGCCGGCGTTCATATCATCCCTTTAGGATCTCCACACAGTAGTGAACCCCAGCCGTAGTTTGCAGCCGTGGAACCGAATCACGCGCTCGATAATTTGCGCAGGGACATACTCACAATGGAGGAGACACAATGAAGAAGCTTCTCATTTCGGCTGCTGCCGCTGCAATCATGACCGGCGCTGCCTCCGCCCAGACGGAATTTTATGTAGTGCAAGACACCTCCACGAAGAAATGCACGATCATGGACAAGAAGCCGACCACCACAACCGCCGTCATTGTTGGCGACGGCAAGGTGTTCAAGACACGCACTGAAGCTGAGACCGGGATGAAGACCATCAAGGTCTGCGCGCACTAAGGGAGCGGTGGCGAGAAGCGATGACTCCCACTCCGTCCGCTCCCATCGACAAGAGAGAGGCCGCCGAAGTGGCCCCCTCTATTCATCGGAACATACCAACTGGAGGATCAGCCATGTTGAAAGGAATGCGCAAGTATGCATTCAGCGCCGCAGCGGCAACTGCGCTTTTTGTAATCCCGATCTCGGCCTTTTCCCAATCCTTTGAGATTGGACCGGGAGGCGTCCGAGGGTACGACCGTCGAGGGGGCGGGCAATGCGAGCAATTGCGGCTTGCCTGCGAAAACAAGGACGCGCTAGGGGAACGGGGCGAAGGAAATTGCCGCAGGTATCGGGAGACCTGCCAAAGACCAGTACGCAGGGATGTGTGCGCCGAATTGAGACAGGCCTGCCTCTACAAGAACGAGCTGGGCGAACAAGGCGCAGGAAATTGCCGCAGGTACCGCGAGACTTGTCGGGGGCGCCTGTAAAGGTCTCGCCAATTTTCAGGGTGGCGGAGTGGTCCGGCATCGCTTGGCACTGCCCCGCGCACTCGTCATCGCGAAGGCCGCCTCAGTTGGCGGCCTCGTTCATATCAGGCCACCCGCGCCATGTCGCCTACTGGCCCGAATGCGAAGTCTAAGCGCCAAACAGTCTGCTTGTCGGGGGTGACCGGAAATGGCGATGCGCCCGCGAGCGATAGCCTTTGCGCTCGCGGCCGGTTGTTCAAGGACGTCCGACAAGCAATGGCAGCACGTCTGCACCGCCCGCCATGAGCGGATTCGACGGCTCGAAATGTTCCCGCAATTCTCGCTTCCGGACGAGTGAGCGCGCATCGAGAAACGCATCCTTCAGGCTGACGGCTTTCCGGAGCGCGACGTTGAAAAAAGCGTCGCCAAAATAGGTCCACTTGGCCTTGTCCTGGCAGCCGAACGACGAATGCTTGTCATCGGCCGCGGTGATGACCAGCACATCGGGAGTCGCCAGGCGCGGGATAAAAACCCCGGAATAACAAGCCGAGATCACCACCACCTTGTGTCGCACACCTGTCTTCGCGAGCATGTCGCGGAGATGAGATGGTGTGAGCGTTTGTGTGAGCCGCCCCGCCTTGATTGCAAGGCCATCAGGAGAGCCATGCGAGGTGAGAATCAAAAAGAGAACATCTTTCTCGGCATCCAAGCGGTTGGCTGCCGTCTGCAACGACTTGGCCAGAGCTTCGATCGTTGCATTTCCCCCTTTCTTGGAATTGTACTCCACGTTGATCGGTCCCGTCTCGAAACGGCCGGCCACGACCTGAGCCGCGCCGGTCGCCTCGGATCTAAACACGCCTTGATCCCCGTACAGGCCAAAGGACACCACGCCAACCTTTCCAGCGTCCGCAATCGCATGGACCGGAGGAACCAACGACCAGATGGTCAGAAAAAAAACGACGAGCGGCGCGCCGAGCCGCCTGATCGAGGACCTGGAGGTCATCGCGAACCTCGTTTCGAGATCGCCGTTACAGAACTGCGGCTCAACACAAAATAGCGGAAATCCAGTGAATTTCCATCCTTCGGAATGGCACGTGCAAGGGTCCGGATACGGCCCATTGCATCCTTTGACGCGGTGTAGCTAGGAGTCCGTTCACAGGGACAGGCCGGGAGTTCGCGTCCGAGGGCCGGATCGTGGGTCGACCGCAAACTGCCCAGTTCAACAGCTAATTATCATTGCCAACGAAACCTGAGCCCCACGATGAGCCCTCGACGGATGGATGAAGGCTTTTACGGTCCCATCCTCGCCGAAGCGGGATGTCCGGGCACCTGGAAGCGCTTGCCTGTGTCCGTGATGTTACTGCCATCGACCTTCAGAATGGAGAAGTCCTGCGTCAGATAGTTGCCGATGAGAAGGTACTTGCCGTCGGGCGTGAAGACAGCAGCCTCGGGCAAGCCGCCGACCTCGATGTCTGCGGTC
>NZ_JADPKG010000006.1:0-2166 GCF_023073875.1 Bradyrhizobium sp. 154 | reverse complement strand
GGCAAACCGTGATAGCGCTATCGTCACGGCTTGCGGCGTTGTCGGCGGAATGCAGCTCGCTTTCGGCCGAGCGTGATGCGGCGATTGCCCAACGCGACGCTGCGATCCAGGAGAACGATAAGCTCCTGATGATCCTGTCTCAGTACAAGCGCACGATCTTCGGTCCCCGCTCCGAGACACTGGATCTCGGACAGCTCTTCACCATCACGGCACAGGCGGCTCGTGCCGCCGCCAACGACGACGTGACCGGAGGCAGGCTGCCTGACGGAGCGGAGGGCCGTGGAAAGCGACCGGCGCGACGCAACCGGGGGAAGCTTCCGGAGCATTTGCCGCGCATCGATGTCGTGATCGATATCGAGAGCCACATCTGCCCCTGCTGCGGCGAGCGGCTGCACAAGATCGGGGAGACCGTCAAGGAAGCCTTCGACGTCATTCCGATGCAGTACCGTGTCAAGCGCATTGTTCGTCCACGGTACGGCTGCCGTGGATGCCGCCAGGGTGTGCTGCAGGCCCCCGCGCCGGCCCAGGCGATCGACGGTGGAATGGTGACGGAAGCCTTGCTGGCCCACATCGCAGTGATGAAATACGGCTACCAGCTGCCGCTGTATCGCCAGGAACAGATGTTTGCCGCCCAAGGCATCACGCTCGACCGGCAAATGCTGGCCTCGTGGATGGGCCGCGTCGCCTGGTGGCTGAAGCCGCTTCACGCGCTGTTGCGCCGCGCAGTGATGTCCTACCCGCGGCTGTTTGCCGACGAGACGCCGCTGCCAGTTCTCGATCCCGGCCGTGGCAGAACCAAAGTCTGCCAGTTCTGGGCGATCGCCACCGACGACCGCCCGTGGGGCGGCCCGGCGCCACCGGCAGTGGTCTACGTCTTCGCCGAGGATCGCAAGGCGATCCGCGCCAGGCAGCTGTTTGGAGATTACGACGGCATCCTGCAGGTCGACGGCTACGCCGCCTACAAGGGGCTGATCAAGAACGGCGGCCGTCTGGTACAACTGGCGTTCTGCTTCGCGCATGCGCGCCGGAAGTTCTGGGACGTTCACGTCGCGACGAAGTCACCGATTGCCGCGGCAGCGCTGCAGCGGATCGCGATGTTCTACGCCATTGAGGATCGCATTCGTGGTTTGCCGGCGACGCAGCGAGCTGCGGTGCGGCAATCCAACACCAGACCGCTGATCGAGGACTTCAAGCCCTGGCTCGAGGCGCGACTGCTGGAAGTCTCGAAGAAATCCGGCCTTGGCAAGGCGATCCGCTACACCCTCAACCATTGGGAAGGCCTGACGCGCTTCATCGATGATGGGCGCATCGAGATCGACAGCAATACGGTCGAACGCAGCATCAAGCCGATCGGGGTGGGAAAGAAAAACTATCTGTTCGCAGGCAGTGAGGGCGGCGCCGAAACCTGGGCCACTCTTGCATCGCTCATCAACTCGGCAAAGCTTCAGGACATCGACCCGCGGCACTATCTCACGGATGTTCTCGAGCGCATCATCTCCGGACGCACCAAGATCAATCAGCTGAACGCGCTGCTGCCGTGGAATTGGAAAGCCGAGCGCGACGGTTCGGAGGCAAAGCTCGCCGCTTGATCAGTTCGACGGCAAGGCGTCGGGAACTTCCTGCGCATCGCTGGCGTCGTCGTAGATCTCTTCGCGGATCACGCGCAGCGTCACCTCGTGCAGATACACTTGCAGCGCACCCTCCAGCTCGGTGAACTCCGGCAACAGCACTCGATCGACGAAGCCTCGTGATGCACGGACCATCACCGTGTTGCGTCGCTGCCGGCGATAACGAAACGGCCGCAGCCCATATCGGCGGCAAAGCGCCAGAAAAAGGTGCCGAGACCATTGGTCGGGAAGTGAGAATTGCTGTTCGATCGGTGGATCGTGGCGAGCGAGTTCCTCGACCCGAGCCCGCACCCGCTGCAGCGCGGCTTCCGCCGCAAAGCGCTCACCAGCAGTTCCGGCACCTGCGAACAACGCCTCGATCTTCCGAAGCTTCTCGCGCAGATGCGACTCGCTGGTCATTCTGATCCCCGTTGCCCGCTCCGAACCGGGGGTCACCCCATCACCGCGCGCCGGCGGCGTCAATCATCCCGACCGCGCTATCCAGAGCATTCCGCGCAAGTCAAGCCCGGGCACCGGTGATCCTATCGTGACGCTCACG